>JALOPO010000265.1 GCA_025453855.1 Gemmatimonadaceae bacterium | reverse complement strand
GTGCAGACGACCTTCAGCGGGCTGCAGGCCGGCGTGACGGTCGCGCACATCCACTGCTGCACGGCAGCCCCCTTCACCGGGAGCGCGGGCGTCGCGACGCCCACGCCGTCGTTCCCCGGCTTTCCGGCCGGCGTGACCGCGGGGAGCTACGACCGCACCTTCGACCTCACCGACGCCACCTCGTGGAACGCGGCGTTCGTGACCGCCAACGGCGGCCTCGCCGGCGCGCGCGCGGCGCTCATCGCGGGGCTCAACGGGAACCGCGCGTACTTCAACGTGCACAGCTCGCTCTTCCCGGCGGGCGAGATCAACGGCTTCGCGCAGGTGGTGCCGGAGCCGTCGACCTACGCGCTGATGGCCTCGGGGCTCGCCGGGCTGGCGGGCCTCGCGGCACGTCGTCGTCGCCTGCGCGCCTGATCGCGGTGCGCGTTGCGCGGCGGGGAGCGCGGCGCGACGCGTGATGCACCACACAGCACGAGGCCCCGGTCGCGCCGCGCGCGGCCGGGGCCTCGTGCATCGTGCAGCGGTTCATGCGGGCCTCGCGATCGCCGTGCGGTGCCCTGCCCCGCGCGGCGATCAGGTGGCTCAGAACGCCGTGCAGCTCACCGTCCCGCTGCGGAGCGCGATCCCGCCCGTGTTGCCGTCGTCGGCCCAGAGCGCCTGTCGGCGCCCGCCGCTGCACCGCGCCAGCGGCAGGAACGTGAACCCTTCGTTGTTCAGGTTCGGCATCCCCGTCGGGCGCTCGAAGCGCGCGCGGATCGCGAAGCGCCCGGCGTTCGCGCCGACTGCGGCGATGCGCAGCACCGTCGACCGCCCGTTGCACGTGTTGTCGCAGATCGCCCAGAGCTGGCCGAGCTCCGCGTCGAAGGCGAGCTCCATCACCGTCGGGAAGCCGCTCGCGAAGGTCGCCACGCGCGTGAAGCCGCCACTCGCATGGTCGAGCGCATACCCGTGGACCATCCCCGTCCCCTCGACGCCCACGAAGAAGACGCCGCCGGCGTTGTTCGGGTAGACCGACGGATCGTACGGCGCGTTGCGCGCCTCGTCGCGGAAGCCCTGCTGCACCAGGAACGCGTCGGGGACGAAGGCGATCGCCTCGAGACCGAGATTCGCACCGTTGGGCGGCAGGTCGGCGGTGAGGTTCCACTCGCGCGTGGCGACGAGCACCGTCCCCGGCGTGGACGGATCGTAGCGCAGGATGCTGTTCCGGCTCACCGCACTGTTCGCGTTGTTGCGCTCGGCCGCCACGTAGATCGCCGCGCCGGCGCGCGTCACCCCTTCGGCATCCACGTCACCCATGCCGTCGGGATAGCGAAGCGCCTTTCCCGCGCTCCAGTCGCCGCCGGCCGGCGGGACGCGGGTGCCGCCGCTCCCCACGAGCTGGTAGAGCGTGCCGGGCCCGTTCTTCACCGCCCACACGATGCCGCCGCGCGCATTCGGCGTCTGCTCGAAGTGGAGGCCGCTCATGTTGCCACCGAAGGCGTTGCCCGGCTCCGCGTCGGCGACTGCGGGATCGCCGGGCCACGGATCGAACTGCTCGCCGGCGCTGCAGTCATTCGCCGCGCCCCTGGTCGGCGCGGCGGTGGTGGTGAAGCTCCCCGTGCCGTTCGGGCAGCGACCGTACGTCGTCGTCGCGTGCTCGGTCCAGGCGTAGCTGTCGACCAGCACCACGCCCCCGGGGCCGAAGAGGCGTGCCGCGTCGTTGCCGCCGAGCCCGAAGCCGAACTGCGCCTCGTCGAGCACGAGGTAGCCACCGGCCGCGATCACCGAGCCGGCGGGGAGCACGTAGGCCGCCTGGTCGTTGTTGTCGCGGAAGACGTAGCCCGAGAGATCGACGGACGTGTTGCCCGTGTTGAACAGCTCGACCCAGTCGCCGGGCGTGCCGAAGTTCGATTCCACCTCGTTGATGCGCACCAGCGTGGTGGGCGCATCGCAGGCGTTGGCGGCACCCTTGGTCGGCACGGCGGTGACGGCAAAGCCACCCGCGCCGTCGGGGCACCGGCCGTAGCTCGTGGCCGCGTGCGTCGTCCACGTGTAGCCGTCGACGAGCGCCGTGCCGTTCGGGCGGAAGAGGCGCACGGCGTCGGTCGCCTCGAGCGCGAAGCCGAGTTGCGCCTCCTCGAGCACGAGGTATGCGCCCGGCGCGAGCGAGGTCCCGGCCGGGATCACGTAGCTCGCCTCGTCGCGATCGTCGCGCACGATGTGGCCGCCGAGGTCGAGCGCGGCGGCGGTGGTGTTGAGCAGCTCGATCCAGTCGCCGGGCGTGCCGCCGCTCGACTCGATCTCGTTGATGCGCGCGAGGGGCGCGCAGTCGTTGGCGCTTCCCTTCGTCACGATGCTCGCCGTGACGAAGTTGCCGGTGCCGTCGGGGCAGCGGGCCCACGTGGTGGTGGCGTGTGCCGTCCACGTGTGACCATCGACGAGCGTCGTCCCGTCGGGGGCGAAGAGACGTGCCTGGTCGCTCGCCCCGAGGCCGAAGCCGAACTGCGCCTCGTCGAGCACGAGAAAGCCGTTGGCGGGGATGATCGTGCCGGCCGGGATCACGTAGCCGCGACTGTCGTCGTTGTCGCGGAAGACGTGGCCACCGAGATCGAACGGCGTCGCGGCGCGGTTGTGCAGCTCGACCCAGTCGCCGGGGACGCCGAGGTTCGACTCCACTTCGTTGATGCGGACGCTGGCGGCGATCGTCGTCGGGCGTTCGTCCTCGCGGGCGACGCGCGCGGAGTCGGCGGCGCGCGAGCGGAGGTCGGGGCGCGTGAGGGCGGGCTCCTCGCGGCAGGCGACGAGGAGGAGCGCGGTGCCCAGGGCAAGGGCGCGCGCGGCGTGCGGGCGGTACACGTGGAGCTCCCGGGTGGGGGAACGAGGTGAGCCGGACGACGTCGCCCGGCCCGCGCACCCTCACCGGCTCGCGTCACGTCTCGCGGACGGTCCGGTCACGCGGGCGCCACGCGCGCTGCCTATCGTGGTGCCGGAGTTGATCGGACTGCGCTCGATGCGAGCCGCGTGGACATCGGCCAGCGAGCGCGTGTCGAGGCAGCGGCGAGGGCCGCCTCGGTCATCGCAAGCTGGTCGTCGATGATCGCGGTGCCGTGCCGTGGATGCTCGATCGGCACCGCGGCACCACGGCGACGCGCCTCGATCTCGGCGCGCGCGCCGCCCTGCACCTCGAAGAGGTCGAGGAGCTGCGAGGTGGTGAGGAGCCCGCGCGCCGCGATGGTGTCGAGCGCGGGCGGGAGGGTGACGTGGTGGAGGCGCGGATGGCGCGCCGCGAGGTCGTCGGGCGTCACGCGGGTCCGCGCACGCTCAGTCGCCGACCATCGACGTGGTGCCGACGACGCGCGTGCGCGCCACACGGTACGTGGCGGCGAGCCGCTCGTGGAGCCAGGCGGCCACCTCGGGGGTGGGCGTCACGGGGATCGACGCGTGATCGCTGCCGGCGAGTCGCGCGCTCACCCCCATCACCACGCCGATCACCGCCACGCAGGCCCCGACGATCACCTGCACGGGACTCGTCGCCGCCACCGACACGAAGGCGCACGCGGCGGTGATCACCGACGCGGCGATCGCGAGCAGCCACCGTTCGTGGCCCTGCCCCGCACGCGACGCGCGCAGCGCCTCGTCCGCGACCGGGAGCCACGGCGCATCGGCGCGATCGCGGTATCGTGCGAAGTGGTGCGGCGTCGCGTAGCACGCCCCCGTGCCGTCGATCTCGAGCGCGGCACCGGCACGGCGCGACACCGGCCACTGCAGCCGCACGCCGCACGGCTGCGCGTCGATGCCGGTGCGCATGAGGCGTGCACCCGTGCCGCGCAGCGTCCAGCGCGCGAACGGTGCCACGTCCTCGTCGACGAAGAGCTGGCAGAGGGCGCGCACCTGGTGCGCGCGCGAAGCGGCGGTGTGGAACGACATCGGGCACATCCTGATGCGGCGGATGC
>JALOPO010000264.1 GCA_025453855.1 Gemmatimonadaceae bacterium | reverse complement strand
CACGCGGTGTGCCCGGACAGGGGGGATGGGACGGCGTCGGGCCGTCACACGCGTTCGAGTATCGGCCGCCGCGCCCGCCGGCTGGACCGCCGCGCAAACAGGTGACCAGCGCCCCGCGCGCCGGGCCGGTGCGGCGCCGACCGCGCGCACGACGAGCCGCGCGCCCTGGCCGAAGGGAGGGCGGATCGCGTGACGATCACCTTCGGCACCCCGGCGGCCGCCGCCCCCACGCTCGCCTGGCCCGACGTCCTCCTCTGGATGGAGACGATCGACGCGCTGCTGCGCGGCTTCGGCCACGCCCTCAACAACCGCGCGCTGGCGCTGGGCGCGACGGTCGAGTCGCTCGACGCCCGCCGCCCGCTCGGCTCGCTGGCCACGAGCGCGCTCTCGCGCGAGGTGCAGCGCCTCACCGAGCAGCTGCGCCAGCTCCGCCAGCTGCAGTTCGCGCGGCAGCCGGATCCCATGCCGCTCCTGCTCGCCGACGTGGTGCCGGTGGCCGCCACGCTGCACCGCGCGCACGCCACGGTCGGCGACGTGAGCTGCTACGTGACGGGCGCGCCCGACACCCCACCGGTGCTGGTGGCCGAGAGCGCGCTCGTGCACGCCGTGCTGGTGACGCTCACGGGGCTCAAGCTCCACGCCGGCCCCACCGGCGTGGTGCGCATCCACCACGCACCGGGCCCCGCGGGTGACGGACGCGAGGTGGTGCTCGACTTCGTCGCCGAGCGCGAGGCGGCCGCGATCCGCGCGGCGGAGCCGGTCCCCGCCGAGGTGCTCGTGCGCCCCGCCGTGATCGCCGGCGTCCTCCTCGGCGCCTCGCGCCCCGTCGTCACGCAGCGCGTCACGCCGTTGCGCGCGGAGGTGCGCTGGGTGCTCCCGTCACTCCGCGAGATGCGCCGCCGCGAGCGCGAGGCGCGGTGACGTGGGCGACGACCAGCGGCAACCGTCGCGGCAAACTGCAACCGCTGGTGGAAGAGCAGGGGACTGCAGGCAAGGGCAGGGAACGGCAGCACTGACGGATTGAAGGGCGATGTCGCGCGCCACCATTCAGGCGCGCACCATCGACATCACCGGTGCAGTCCTGCGTTCCCCTGCTGTTGCCTGCAGTTTCCTGCAGTTCCATCAGCAGTTCACCGCACCAGCCCCTCCCGACGCGCGGAACCTCAGCGCGGCGAGACGGCGCCGCCCGGGAGCGCGCGGGGCGTGGCGCCGGCGGTGAGGCGGGCGGACTGGTTGGTGGCGGCGACCTGCTCCACGAGCTCGGCGCGGAGGATCGAGACGTCGGCGGGAGCCTCGATGCCGAGGCGCACGCCGCCGCGGTCGCACTGCACGACGACGATGCGGATGCCGCCCTCGATGACGATGGCGTCGCCCGGCTTCCGGCTGAGGATGAGCATCCGTGCCTATCCCGCGGGAGAGCGGCGCCCCGTCAGGCGGGGCGCCGGGAGCGCGATCAGCGCCCCAGGTTGATGAGAGTCTGGCTCATCTCGTCGACGACGGAGATCAACCGGGCCGCGGCCGCGTACGACTGCTGGAACCGCATCAGGTTGACCATCTCCTCGTCGATCGAGACGCCCTTCATACTCTCACGGCGCGCGTCGGTTTGCGAGGCCAGCGTGCGCGACGAGACGGCGGCGGCGTCGGCGGCGTTGGCGCCGATGGCGGTGGTGGTGACCATCCCGCGCCACGCGGCGCCGATCGTCTGCACCTGGCCATCGACGGTGACCGTCGTCGAACGGAGCTGCGAGAGGCGGAGCGCGACGCCGTTGTTGCCGGACTCGCCGGCCGTGTCGGCGGCGGCGATCAGCCCCGCGTCGGCGGCGATCGCGGCATCGAGGCGGATGCCGCTGGCGGTGGTCGCGGCGGGATCGAAGAAGTCGCCCGCCGGGTCGGCGCCCACGAAGCCGGTGCGATGGATCGCGTTGACCTCGGTCACGAGCGCGCGCGCGATCTCGTCGACCGCGGCCTGCGCGTTCGGGATCGTGCCGTTGAAGTCCTGCAGCTGCGCGGCGAGCCGCCCGCCCACCTGTGCGATCGTCTCGATCGGCCCCACGCCGCGCCCCACGAGCGCGACCCCGAGTTCGTCGGGGCGCCCGATGGGCGCGCGGATCTCGATCTCCTTCACCTGCGAGCCGTCGACGATCGTGTCGCCGCCGATCTGCACGTTGATCGAGCCGTCGGGCGCCTCGATGGCGGTGGCACCGACCAGCGACGCGAGCTCGTCGACCTTCAGGTCGCGCTGGTCGCGCAACTCTGGCGCCTCGATTCCGCCCGACTCGGCCGGGACGATGCGCGAGTTGAGCGCGCCGATCTCGCGGGCCAGCGCATTGATGCGCGACACCGTCTCGATGGTCTGCGCGCGCGACTGCGAGACCATGTCGCCGAGGCGCGCGGCGAAGGTGTTGAGCTGCTGGCTCACCTGCTGCCCGCGCTGGCGCACGACCGAGCGGGCGGCGGCGCTGGTGGGCGTGGCGGCGAGGTCGCCCCAGGCGTTCCAGAACTGCTCGAGCCCTGCGGCCAGCCCGGTCTCGCTCGGCTCGCCCCAGACGCGCTCGATGGCCTGCAGCGTGTCGCGGCGCTGCTCGCTGAAGGTGGCGGACGCCGTGTCCTGCCGGAACGTGTCGTCGAGGAGGACGTCGCGCACGCGCTCGACGTTGTCGACGAGCACGCCGGTGCCGAAGCTCCCCTGCGGGAGCTGCACCGGCTCGTTGGTGCGGAGCACGACGCGCTGCCGCGAATAGCCCGGCGTCTGCGCGTTGGTGATGTTGTTCGACGCGACCGTGACCGCCTTCTGCGAGGCGAGGAGGCCGCTGCGCGCGACGCTGAGGATGCCGCCGAAGGAGCTCATCGTCGCCTCAGGCCGAGCGGTCGACGATGCGGCGCGGCGCGGCCGCGGGCGCACCGGTGGCGACGTACGGCGCCGCAGGGACGGGCGAGGCCGCGCCGACGAGCGCCGAGACGTAGTCCTTGCCGCGCGCCATCGCCTCCTCGAGCACCTGCTTGTTGCGCGCCACCTCGGTGGCCAGCGCCGCGGCGCAGTCGCGCAGCGTGTCGCGCGCCTCGCGGAGGGCGGGGGTGAACTGCGTCCCCAGCGCGACCTCGAGGTCGTTCATGTCGAAGTCCTCCTCGCGACCGAAGAGGCGGTTCACGCTCCGCCGGCGCCGGCGCGCCTCGCCGAGCGTGGCGAGCACGCGGTAGGTCGCGAAGACCGAGTCGTCGAGGGCCTGCAGGTCGTCGGCGGCCACCGCGGCCCGCTGGCGCTGCATCACCGCGACCAGCTCCTCGAGCAGGCGCCGCTCGGAACGCAGCACGTCGACGAGGACATCGGCGGGGGAGGAGGCGCGGCTGTGCACGGGGGCGATGGGCTGCGTGTACGGCATCACGGGAGCGGGGCCGGCGACGGGGGAGTGGCGGGTGCGGGGGCGTCGAGCCCCGCGGTGTGGCGCAGGGCGCGGTAGATCGCATCGCCCAGGCCACGCTTCCACTGCGCGGAAGTGTCGACCGCGATGCGCTCGTCCATGAGCCCCGTGAAGAGCTCCTCGCCCTGGCTGCGCTCCACGATCCCGCCGCCGGCCGGCACGGTGTCGCGCATCGCCTTGAGGAGCTGCTGCACGAAGACGGCCTCCATGTCGTGCGCCGCCTTGCGCAGCTTCGCGTCGGCGTCGGCGGGAAGACGCGTGTTTGCGCCCGCGGCACCGGTGGTGCCGGTCGGCACGCGCATCGCCGGATCGAGCGGCATCGTGTCGATGCTCATCGGATCACCACCTCGGCCGCGATCGCGCCCACGTCGCGGAGCGCGCCGAAGATGGCCGCGATCTCCTGCGGCGTGGTGCGCACGCCGTGCAGCGCGCTGGCCACCTTCTGCACGCTGATCCCGGGCTGGAGCCGCACCTCGCCCGCGCCATCGTTCGGGCGACGCGTGGCGCCGCTGTCCG
>JALOPO010000263.1 GCA_025453855.1 Gemmatimonadaceae bacterium | reverse complement strand
CCGTACAGTACCGTGTGCCACACAGCTCATGCCGACACCCGATGCCGACCAGTCGCTCAAGCTCGAGCTCCGCCGAGGCGCGCTCGTCCTCGCCGTCCTCTCGCAGCTGCGCGAGGCGCAGTACGGGTACTCGCTGCGGCAGGCCCTCGCGCAGCGCGGCATGCCGATCGAGGAGGGGACGCTCTATCCGCTCCTGCGGCGCCTCGACGCGCAGGGGCTCCTCGCGTCCGACTGGCGCGTGGGCGACGGGCCGCCGCGGCGCTACTACCAGCTCAACGCACGCGGCGCGGCGCTCCTCGCCAGCCTCGGCGAGACATGGCGCGAGCTCGTGACGACCATGGACGGCCTGCTCGCCGCGCCCGACGCATGAGCATCACGGAAGTCTTCGACGACTACGTCGGCGATGTCGTGCGCCGACTCCCCGCGGGGCTGCGTGACGATGTGGGCGCCGAGCTGCGCGCCCTGCTCGACGATGCGCTGGCGGAACGTGTGGCGGCGACGGCGATGCCCGCGGACGACGCGATGGCGCTCGCGGTGCTCGGCGAGTTCGGCGTCCCCGCACGTCTCGCCGCACGATACCAGCCCGAACGCGCGCCGATCATTCCCGCCGACGAGACGACCGCGTTCCTGCGTCTGGCGCTGGGCGGCGTCGCGCTCCAGTGGCTCCTCACGCTGCCGACCGCGCTCGCACGCGGCACGCTCGGCGCGTGGTGGCTCTCGTGGGGACTCGGCGCGTTCTGGTGGCCGGGCGTGCTCGTCGTCGGCGCCGCCGTGCGCAGCTGGTGGCGCGGGCGTCCCCGGGCAGCGCGGCCACCGCCGGTCGACCGCGAGGCCGTGGCGCCGCGTCCCACGCTCGTCGGCGTGTGGGTGGCGATCGCCGCGGCGGCCATCGTGCTGCTCATGCCGCTGTGGCGGACGCTCCTGCCGGCGGCGGGGGCGCAGGCCTTCGCCCTCGCGCCCGATTTCATCCGCGGCCGGGGGCTGGTGGTGATCCCGCTCTGGGCGCTGACCATCGCCCTGCACGTGCGCGCGATGCGCACCGGACGCTGGACGCGCGCGCTACGCCGCTGGCGCCTCGCGACGGAGCTGCTGGTGGTGCTGCTCCTCGCCTGGTGGTCGACGGGACCGCGCCTCTTCGTGCTCGCGTCCACCGACGCGCTCGTGCGGCAGCTGCTGCAGCTGATCGCCCTGCTCGTGCTCCTCGATCTCGCCGTCCGCTGGCTGCGCCGCGGGCATCGTGTCGCGTCGCCGCGCTCCGGGCGGTGACGTGCGGCGGAGCGGCCGTCTTCCGCTCGATCCTTCTGGAGTCCTGCATGTCACGTGGGCACGTGATGGTCTTCGGTCCGGTGGTCCTCTTCGCGACGACATCCGCATGCGCGCAGCAGGCGAGCGCGCGCCCTTCCGGCGAGGCACCGGCCGCGACGGCAGCGGCGGTGTACCGGCGCCCCGCGCCGCCGGGGACGCTCGTCGACATCGGCGGTCGTCGCCTGCACGTCCGCTGCACCGGTCGAGTCGGTGGCCCGACGGTGGTCTTCGAGGCGGGACTCTCGCAGTTCACCGCACAGGGGACGTACGGCAAAGCGCAGGAGCTCATCGCCGCGTTCGCGCACGTCTGCGTGTACGATCGCGCGGGGCTCGGCTGGAGCGATCCGGCGCCGGGCCCGCGCACGCATGACGACATGGTCGACGACCTGCATCGACTCGCCGTGGCGCAGCGCTGGCCCGGTCCGCTGGTGATCGTGGGTCATTCGATCGGCGGCCTGCTCGCCCGTCGCTTCGTGACGCGGTTCCCGGGCAGCGTCGGCGGCGTGATCCTCGCCGACGCGACCAGCGAGGAGGTGCTCTTCAGCAGTGCGGCAGGCGACGAGCGCGCGTCGCTCGTCGCCCGCATCGACGCGGGGCTGCGCAGCGCGACGCCGGGCCAGCCCGTGGTGCCGATGTCCGCCGGCACGCCGCCGGAGGTGATGCTCGCGTTCACGCCCGAGGTCCTGGCCGCGGTGAAGCAGGAGTACGAGGCGATCGACCGCGCCCCCGCGGCGATGCGCGCCACGAACGGATACGGCAGGCTCGGCGACATGCCGCTCGTGGTGATCCGGCGCGGCCGCGCGGCGACACCGCCGAACGCCGACGACGAGCGGTGGCGCGAGCGGCAGGAACGACTCACGACGCTCTCGTCGCGCGCGACGCTGGTGGTGGCCGCGAACGCCGGCCACGTGATTCCCTACGACGATCCGGCGCTGGTCGCGGCACAGGTCCGCACCGTGGTGGAGGCGATCAGGGCGCGGTGAGACGATGCAGACGATCGGACGGCGTGGGTGCAGGCTGATCATCGCCGCCCTTGCGGCCGCGCAGGGCATCGTGGGGTCGAGTGCGACACTCGCGTCCCGCGTGCCCCCCACCGCCTCGGGCGCGACGCGCCCTGCGCGTCCCGCGATCACCAACGATGCACCGCTGCACACGCGCGTCGCCGCCGCGTTGCGTGCCGAGCAGCTCGTCGGCGTCAGCTGGGCCCTCGTGACGCCCGACACCGTGCGCCTCGGCGCCGCCGGACTCCGCGATGCGGCACGCGGCACGCCGCTCTCTCCGGACGATCGCATGCAGGTCGGCTCGGTGACGAAGGCGCTGCTCGCGACGGGCGTCCTCGCGCTCGTCACGCAGGGGCGCGTCGCCCTCGATGACGACGTGGCCACGCTGCTCCCGATGCTGCGCATCGAGAACCCGTGGGCGGCCGAGTCGCCGTTGCGCCTGCGTCACCTGCTGGACCACACGGGCGGCCTGGACGACGTGCGATTGTGGCAGGTCTTCACCACGCGCGGCGACCCCGATGCGCCGCTGCGCGCGAGCATCGGCGCGGATGGCCGCGTGCGGATTCGCCACCGCCCGGGCGAGCGCTTCTCGTACTCCAACACCAGCTTCCTGCTGCTCGGCATGGTGGTGGAGGCGGTGACCGGCGAACGCTACGAGGCGTGGCTCGACCGTGCGCTCCTGCTGCCGCTCGGGATGACCCGCAGCACGTTCGGCTTCGTGTCGCAGCGCGGCCACCGCGCGGACTCGGCGCTCGCGATGGGGCACTTCGATGGTGGCATCCCGCAGGATGCGTATGCGATCCCGGTGCGCCCGGCCGCGCAGTTCACGACCACGCCGGCGGACATGGCGCGGTTCGCCCGCTTCCTCATGGGCGATGGGCGCGTCGACGGCCGGGCGCTGGTGCGAGGCGACCTGCTGCGCGCGATGGCGGTGCCGACCGGCACCGAGGCCGCGCGCGCCGGGCTGGCGTCGGGCTACGCGCTGGGGCTCATGCGACGCGAGCGATGGGGGCTCGCGGGAAAGTGCCACCTCGGCAACATCGGGACCTTCCGCGCGGTCCTCTGCATCTATCCCGAGGCGCAGCGGGCGTTCTTCGCGTCGTACAACGCCGATCCCGAGGGGGCGGACTTCGACGGCATGGACTCGCTCTTCGCGGCGCAGCTCGCGGTCCCGACGGTCGATGTCGTGCCGGCGACGCCGGCCACCGTCGCACCGGCCGAGTGGAGCGGCTGGTACACCGTGCGCCCGAGTCGTTTCGAGCAGTTCGCGTACCTCGACGCGATCGCCGGCGTGACGCGTGTCCGCTGGGATGGCCGCGCCATCGCGCTGTCCGGGACGCCGGGGGCGACGCGCGTGCTGGAGCCGGTCGGCGGCGCGCTGTTCCGCATGATGGGCCGTCGGACGGCGACGCACGTGCTCACCACCTCACCGGACGGTGCGCGCGTGATCAGCGATGGGCTGCGGACGTACGAGCGCGTCTCGCCGTCGGCGGTGGTGCTCCGCTGGCTCGGCGCGGCGTTCGGCGTGGCGAGCATGCTGTACCTGCTGCTCGGTACCTGCTGCTCGTGGGGAGCGTCCGCACCGTGCTCGCGCTGCGGCGAGCCACGCGTGCGGCGGAACCGCTCCGGTGGCCCGCGGGCGTGCTCCTCCTGCTCTGCGGCGCGGGGCTGCTCTACCTTGGACAGCCCGCGCTGGCGATCGGCGATCCGACCCCGGCCAACATGGCGGTGGCGGTGCTCAGCGGCCTCCTTCCGGTGGCCTCGACGCTCGCGCTGGCGCGATACGCACGACGCGCGACGTGGCGACGCGCCGACGCGATCGACGTGGCGGCGCTCGTCGGGATGCTCCAGTGGAGCGTCACGCTGGCGGCGTCGGGGCTGCTGCCGCTGATGCTGTGGCGGTGAGGTCGCGGGGCAGGCACCACGCCGCTTCGCACGCCCTGGTCGCGCGGCTGATCGGCGAGGTCGGATACGGCGGCGACGGAGCGGCGTCGTTCGCGGGCCCTTCGACCGGGCCCGACACGCCGTCACGCACGCGCGCGCCACGGGATCGGGTCGAACGCCGCCACCAGCGCCTCCACGAACCGCTCGCTGCGCCTGGTGCGCGCGCGCTGCGGATTGACGAGCAGGAGGACGTCGGCCGACGGCAGCGCGTGGCCGGGGAGCACGCGCACCAGCCGGCCCGTGCGGAGATCGTCCGCGACCGACCATTCCGACCGCAGCAGGATGCCGTGTCCCGCCAGTGCCCAGCCTCGCGCGACATCGCCATCGTTGCTGGCGAGGCGTGGCGTGATGCGCACGCGGGTCGTGCCCGTCGACGC
>JALOPO010000262.1 GCA_025453855.1 Gemmatimonadaceae bacterium | reverse complement strand
CCGTGCACCAGCACCACGGGCGGCGCCGCGGCGTCCCCGGCCTCCACCACGCGCACGCGCTCACCGTCGGCGAGCACCACCGTGCGCGCACGCGCCACGCTGTCGTGGGCGGGATACATGAGATCGGGACCGATCGGCCGGGCACGGCCGGCAAGGCGCGCGAGCATGCAGGGGCGGGGTGTGAGTCGCGGGCAATACCCGTCGCGCGACCCGAGGTTCTGGTGCCGCGGGCCACGACGCGGCGACGGCCCTGCCCCAAGATCCGTCACCACCGCATGCGCGCCACGAGGCGCGAGCAGCCCACGCGGCGCCGTCGATCAGCCGATGACGATCTCGCGCCCCAGCTGCCGCGCGATGGCGGCGATCCGCACCGTGGGCTCGGCCTGGCGCGACTCGGGCGTCGCCGTCGGGTCGAGCGGCGACCAGCCCGTCAGCCCCCAGTGCGTCGAGGGCGTCGGCATGTCGGGACGGCTCGGCCGCCAGACGCCGTGCCGGTCGCTCTGGTCGACGAGTCGCTCGAGCATGCGCAGCCACCCCTCGGTCCGGCGCAGCAGCCCGAGCCCGGCCGCCGTCTCGAGCCACGAGAGCGCGGCGAAGAGATCGCCGTCCACGGCGTAGGAAGGCGATGAGCGCCGCCTTCTCCGTGCGGAGCGGCGGGATGCAGGCGAGGAGGCGGAGCAGGCTCCAGGTGGGAGGCGCCGCATCCTCGGCCAGCACCTGCTTGTTGCCCACCCGCACCCACGGCTTGGCGGCGAGCGGGTTGCGCAGGTAGGCCTCCACACGGACGATGGCGCGGGTCGCCGCCCCACGGACGCGCGGATCGTCGGCGAACCCCATCTGGGCGAGGAGCGCCGCGGCCTCGTCACGCACGATCGCGCGCAGGTGCCGCACGCGCAGCTTGCTCGTGCCGGCCACCGCGGCCAGCTCGTGCAGCGCGCCCGGCTCCTCGTCCTGCGCCAGCAGGCGGAAGAGGAGGCGCCGCGCCTGGGCGAGCGGCGGCGTGTCGCGATGCCAGCCGCACTCGATGAGGTGCCGGACGGCCGAGAAGGTGGCGGTGTGGGCCGGCGCACCGGGCTCGGGGAAGAGTCGACCGTTCCAGCTTCCGTCGACCGACATCGTCACCGCGCAGCGCAACGCCGACGGGTGCGTGAGGGCGATCGGTGCGAACTGATCCGGCGGCCCAAGGCGTGCGACGTCGACGAGCGCGCGGTAGCGGACGGCCGGCGAGGCATGGTCGAGCACCCAGCCGAGCGGGAAGCGTACCGGCTCGGCCGACATCTCCGGCAGCGGCGGGCGTGGTGGGGTCGTCGTCTCGATGCCGGGCACCGGCGGAGCGGGCGTCGCCGCACCGCCGTCGCCGAGCGCGTCCGCAGCCGGGGCGGTCACCGGGGGCGGCACGTCGAGGGAGTCGGCAATCGAGGACACTGGTCCGGTCACGGCGGAGGCGATCAGGGAAGCGATGACAGAGCCCGTTGAGGAAACGTATGCGGAGGATCCCGAGGCGCCACCATGGCGGGGGCATGGTGGCAGCAACCACGCGTCACGCGGCCGAGTCCGATGTACGGCAGGGCTCGTCCACACCCCTTGCGAGGTACGACGCCGACCCCCTTCGTGCCGTGGCGCCGCGCGTGGACGCGTCCCACGCCCCGTCCGTTCGACCCTCCCGCCTGCTCCGATGACGCGCCAGCACGTTAATACCATCGCGACAGATTCGCGTCAGGTCACGCTGCATCGGCTGGCAGGGCGCTGATGCGAGGCGAGTTCGTCGACGTCTCCGGGGCGCGTCTCTACTACTACGCCGCGGGCACACGCGGTGGCGGCGAGCCGATCGTCCTCCTCCATGGCTTCCCGACCTCGTCGCATCTCTGGCAGGGCGTCGTCCCGCTCCTCCCCGAGGGGCGGCGCATCGTCGTGGTCGACCTGCTCGGGTACGGCCGATCCGATCCGCCCGGTGAGCTCGGTGTCGACATCCGCAGCCACGCCGAGCGCATCCTCGTGCTGCTCGACCTGCTGGGCATCAACCGCGCGTGCCTCGTGGGGCATGACATCGGGGGCGGGATCGCGCAGGCGGTCGCCGTGCGCGCGCCGCACCGCGTCTCGCACCTCTGCCTGGTGAGCAGCGTCGCCTTCGACGAGTGGCCATCGCGCGAGGTGAAGCTGGCACGCGCGACGATGCCGCTCATGCGTCACCTCCCCGCCACCTGGCTGGTGGGCGTGCTGCGGACCGACCTCGCGCGCGGCTACGTGGACGACGCGCTCGCCGAGCGCTCCGTCGACCGCTACGTGAAGCCGTTCGCGACCACCGGGGGGCGCGACGTGCTCATGGCGCATGTCGAGGCGCTCGACCCCACCGACACGATCGAGATCGGTGGTCGCCTGGGCGCCGTCCCGGCACCGACCGCCATCGTGCATGGCGCACACGACCCCTTCCTCCCGCTGGCCGGCGCGCGTCGCCTGCAGCAGGCGATCCGCGGCGCCACCCTCGACGTCCTCGAGACGGGGCGCCACTTCATCCCCGAGGAGTCGCCGGAGCGCCTGGCCGAGATCCTCGCCACCCTGCTCGACCGATGACCGCCTCCCGACTCGACGCGATGCGCGCGATGGTCGCCAAGTCGCCGACCAACGCACTGGCCCGCTTCGGCCTCGCCAACGAACTCCTCAAGGCCGAGGCCTTCGGCGAGGCGCGCGAGCACCTCGAGGCGTACCTCGCGAGCTACGACGACGAGGGGAACGGGTGGCTGCGGCTGGGCGAGGTCTGCGCGCGACTTGGCGACCTGCCGGCCGCGCGCGCCGCCTGGGAGCGAGGCATGGCCGCCGCCGATCGCTTCGGCCACCCGGGGATGCGCGCCGACATCGAGGCGCGGCTCGACGAGTTGTGAGGGGAGCGTAGCCGGCGCGTACGGCGGCGCGTCGTCAGGGTGCCGCGCGATCGACGAGGAACTGCAGCCCCAGCTGCTGCTCGACCGGCACCTGCCCGATCGGCACTCCCACGAAGCCGCGCAGCGCGACCGTCACGCCGCTCCCGGCGACGATCGCCACGTTGTCGCGGCGCGCCAGCACGACCGTGCGCTCGCCCACCGCCGTGACGATCACCGCGTAGCTCCCGGCGGTCGGTGTCACCACCCGACGACTGCGGAAGGCGATGCCCGGCACCGTGGGTGCCGTGCCGGCGGCAATGGTGGTCGTTCCCGGCGGCAGCAGGTAGACGTCGACGCCGCCGGCATCGGGCGAGGCGTGCAGCACGCGCACGCGCGCCGTCCCGGCCGGCGGCGCCGTGTTGGTATCGGCGTAGACGGTGAACGTCGGCGTCTCGGTGACCGCGGGGGCGGTCACGCGACCGGTCACGACGAAGCTGTAGTCGAGCCCCGCCACGAGATCGATCCGGCTCGACGTGAGGAGCGGGACCGGCGTGTCGCGGTTGGTGCTCGGCGCCTGCTGCGCCGTCACCACCGTCGTCTGCGCGGGAAGGTTCGTGTAGTCGACGACGGCGCCGTATCCGAGCGCGCGCTGCGGGTCGCGGAGCGCGTCGTTGATCCGGAAGTCGAGGAGCGGCCCGTCGGGGACGAGGTGCACCACGCGCGCGCGCGCGTCGCGCTGGGCCGGCCGGGTCGGATCGCCACCGGAATCACAGGCGGCGAGGACGACGAGGGCGGTGGCGGCGAGCGTGGCGCGGCGCGAGGCGAGCATGCGTGGGGTACCCCGGTGGAGGCGGGCGGTCACGGCGCCACACCGGCGTCGTGCGCGAAGACCAGAAGCTACCGGCGCGCGGACCGCTTCCTACAGCCGCTCGGCCTCGCGCACGCCATCGAGCAGGTAGGCGAGGTCCCGGGAGACGGCGCGCGCCTGCTCGGTGGCGTGGCTCCCGCCATCGCCCGGCAGCTGGCCGACGGAGCGCACGCGCAGCACGTCGAGCCTGAGGTTCTGGAGGGCGAGCGCCGCGCGATCGAGCTGCGACAGGAGCGTCCCGCGACGCGCCTCGAACTCGGCCAGTGCGCTGCGCTGCCGGTCGAGGAGGGCGAGCGTCTGCTCATCGAGTTGCTGGCCCCGCGCGCGCAGCTCGGCGGCACGGCGCTCGATCTCGCCCGTGCCGGCCTCGCCGATGTCGCGGTCGATGGCGTGCAGCGACTGCGCGAGCTGCGCGATGCGCGCCAGCAGCTCGTCGGCGGTGACCGGGACGTCGGCGAGGCGGGCGCGCGTGTCGTCGTCGAGGCGCAGCCACTGCTGGCGGATCGCCATGCGATCGTCGGCCGCGGTGCGGAGGCGATCGCCATGGCGACCGCTCACCACGTCGAGCGGCGCGAGTTCGAGCACCAGCTCGTCGCGCAGGCGGCGCTGCACGTCGGGGAGCCGCGCCGCCTCGCCATCGCGCCAGGTGCCGGTGAGGAGCTCCTTCCACCCGAAGCCCATGCGACGCATCGGCGACGCCGCCGAGATGGTGCCGAGCAACGCACCGAACGCCGCCGATGAGGAACGGCGCGATCATCGCCTCGATGTCGAGCGGTGCGCCGATGGCGAGCGAGACGAGGCTGGTGGCGCCGGCCACGAGCGCGGTCTTGGCACGAAGGACGATGCGACGCGCGCGTGCGCCGAGCGACTCGCGCACGAAGCGCATCGGCGCCGCCCCCCGCGGTCCCAGCGCGCCCACGTCGCCGCGCCAGACGTCGCCGAACGACAGCCCGGCCGCGGAGAGCCGTCCCCAGCGCGCAAGGAGGCCGAGGCCGAGCCCCATCGCGGGGAAGATCACCCACGGGAATCCCGGGCTCGTCAGGCCGTTGATGACACCGAGCGCCGCGAGCAGCACGAGCGAGCGCCGCGCCCGCGCGCGGAAGCGCAGCGCCGCCGAGGCGAGCGACTCGTCGCGGGGCGGCACGGCGGTGATGTCGCCGCGCGCGTACGCATCGCGGAGCCAGGCCGGGAGGTCG
>JALOPO010000261.1 GCA_025453855.1 Gemmatimonadaceae bacterium | reverse complement strand
GATCCAGCCGCGCACCGCCGCGTCCTCGCTCACCTGCTCGGCGAGGATGTCGCGGGCGCCCTGCAGCGCGGCGGCGGCATCGGCGACGTGCTGCTCGGCGTTCACGTACGCCGCCGCGGCCGCGAGCGCGCCGGCATCGTCGAGCGCCCCCGACCAGAGCGCGTCGGCCAGCGGCTGCAGCCCCGCCTCGCGGGCGATCGTGGCGCGCGTGCGGCGCTTGGGCTTGTAGGGCAGGTAGAGATCCTCGAGCACCTGCTTGGTCTGCGCGCCGACGATCCTCGCCTTCAGTGCGTCATCGAGCTTCCCCTGCTCGTCGATCGACTTGAGGATCGCGGCGCGCCGCTCCTCGAGCTCCGTGAGGTAGTCGGCGCGCTCGCGCACGTCGCGCAGCTGCACCTCGTCGAGGCCCCCGGTGACCTCCTTCCGGTAGCGCGCGATGAACGGGAGCGTGTTCCCTTCGGCGAAGAGGGCGAGCGTGCGCTCGACCTGGGCGGGGGCGAGCGTGAGCTCGCGCGCGATCGTCTGGACCAGCGACGGC
The DNA here is from genome assembly GCA_025453855.1 of Gemmatimonadaceae bacterium. Lineage (GTDB taxonomy): Bacteria > Gemmatimonadota > Gemmatimonadetes > Gemmatimonadales > Gemmatimonadaceae > JALOPO01. The sequence continues at coordinate 3,415 of JALOPO010000261.1, read as the reverse complement.
GGCGTCATGGCCTGCTGCGGACTCGGGGCGTGCGGGGGGCGACGCACCGGCGTCGCGGGAGGCGGGACGATCGCAGCGACCGGCGGTGGGCACAACCCGTTGACAGTGCCCGCCGGCTCATTCTCGCTCCGTGTCGGCACGGTGCACGAGCCGCTGGCGCGACGTGCCGGGGACAGCGCAACCGCGTCAGCACGGAGGCACGGAGAACTGTCGGAGGACGGCGGGGGCGCATGCGGGCGCTGTCGTGCATGCGGGACCATTCAGAGCATGGCGGTTGACAGGTCCCGCATGCGCGCGGAGCTCCGAGTGCCACACGGGAATCACCGGCGCGCCCGCCGTCCCCCGGTGGTTCTCCGCACCTCCGTGCTGACGCGGTGGCAGTGCCTCGCGCACTCCACCCGCCACGCAGCGGCGAACGGCCTACCGCTCGTCGTCGAAGACCGCGCGGATCGCCGGCGTGGTCGTGTCGTCGAACTGGCCCGTGCGCGACGCCCACACGTAGGCGCCGACCGCGGCGCCGACGACGAGGAGCGCGAGGGGGATGACGATGAAGAGGACCATCATGGTGCGCCCACCTCGGGGGCGTCGAACGTGCGGCTCTTCCAGGCGGCGAGGACGACGCTGGTGGAGCTGATCGGCATCAGGATCGCGGCGATCATCGGGTTGATGACGCCCGTCATCGCGAGCACGGCGCCGATGGCGTTGTAGAAGAGGCTCACCCAGAGGCAGCGGCGGATCACGCCGAGCGTGCGCGCGCTGCCGTCCATGAGCGTCACGAGCGGCGCGAGGCCGGGGGTCGCGAGGAAGATGTCGGCGGCGGCGAGGCAGGCCTCGGCCCCGCCCTTCACGCCGATGCCGACGCTCGCGCGGGCGATCGCGGCGGCGTCGTTCACGCCGTCGCCGACCATCACGACGGTGCCGGTGGCGGCGAGTCGCTCGATCGCGGCCAGCTTGCGCTCGGGCGTCACGCCGCCCTGCACGTCGTGCTCGGGGAGCTGGAGCTGCGCGCCGATGCGCCGCACCACCGACGGATCGTCGCCGGAGAGCACCTGCACCGTCCACCCGCGCGCCTGCAGCGCGGCCACCGCCGCCGGCGCCTCGGGGCGCAGCGGATCGCCGATGCCGGCGCGCGCCACGATCACGCCGTCGACCGCCACGAAGACCGGCGTGAGCGACGTGTCGGCGAGCGGTGCGGTCGCCCAGTCGGGCACCGTCGCCTGCGCGATCACGAAGCGCGGCGACCCGACGATCACGTCGTGCCCATCCACGCGCCCGCGCACGCCGCCGCCGAGCACGTGCTCGACCTGCTCGGCACGCGGGGCGACGAGGCCCGGCCACGCGGCGGTGAAGGCCGCGGCGATGGGGTGCGACGTCTCGCGCTCGAGGGCGAGGGCGAGCGCACGCGCCTCGTCGTCGCCCTGCCACGCGGCGACCGTCATGCGACCGGCGGTGAGCGTCCCCGTCTTGTCGAGCACCAGCGTGCCGGGCGTGGCGAGGCGCTCGAGCGCGTCGCCTCCCTTCACCAGGATCCCGCGGCGCGCGGCGCGCCCGATCGCGACGGTGATCGCGAGCGGCGTGCCGAGCGCGAGCGCGCAGGGGCACGTGACCACGAGGAAGGCGATCGCCGCATCGAGCGCGTGCGGGCGGTCGAGCTGGAACCAGATGGCGTAGGTGATCGTCGCCAGCGCGAGCACGAGCCAGACGAACCAGCCGCCGACGCGGTTCGCGTACTGCACCATCGGCGCGCGTCGTGCGGCGCCGGCGGCGACCTCGCGCAGCAGCGCACCGACGCGCGTCGCCTCGCCGGCACGCTCCACCTGCACGCGCAGCGGCGCGCCAAGGTTGACGGTGCCGGCGTAGACCAGGTCGCCCGGTGCGACCGGCTCCGGCCGCGACTCGCCGGTGAGCAGCGAGAGATCGACGACGCTCACCCCGCTCGCGATCGTGCCATCCGCGGGAATCGTCTCGTTGGCGCGCACCGCCACGATCATCCCCGGCAGCAGCGCCTCGGCCGGCACGTCGCGCTCCGTCTCGCCGTCGACGAGATGCGCGCTGGCCGGCGCCAGCGAGTGGAGCAGCTCGGCGCTGTCGACCGCCGCGCGCTGCGCGCGCTGCTGGAAGAAGCGGCCCACGAGCAGGAGGAAGATCAGGAGCGCGACGCCATCGAGGTAGATCGGCCCGCTGTTGCTCACCGTGTTCATCGCGCCGCGCACGAAGCCGGCGCCGAGGGCGAGCGCGATCGGGACGTCGACATGCACCGTGCGCTGGCGGAGCGCCGCCCACGCTGTGCGGAAGAAGACGCGCCCCGGCCAGAAGACGCTCACCGCGGTGAGCAGCAGCGACAGCCAGCGGAAGCCGACCTCGAACGCCGGTTCGAGCGCGCCCGCGCGGCTCGTGAAGCCGCTGTAGAGCGCGATCGCGAGGAGCATCACGTTCGTCGCCAGCGCCCCCGACACGCCGATGTTGACCAGCATCGCGCGGTCCTCGGCGCGCCGCATCGCCTCCGCGCGCAGGCCGCGGAACGGGTGCGGGCGGTAGCCGAGTCGCTCGAGGTTGGCGGCGATCGCCGAGAGCGGCGTGCGCGCCGGCTCCCAGGTGATCGTCGCCAGCGCGCGCGTGACGTCGAGCTCCGCGCGCAGCACGCCGTCGAGCACGAGCGGCATGCGCTCCACGAGCCAGACGCAGCTCGCGCAGTGCACCCCCTCGAGGTGGAGCTGCACCGTGGCCGTGCCGCCGGTGCCGCGCTGCACGTAGAGCTCGTGGAACGTGGGGTGATCGAAGGCCGCGTGATCGGCCGCCGATGCCGGCACCGCCTCGTGACGTCGCTCGTCGAAGTCGTAGTAGCGGCCGAGCCCCGCGGCGTGGATGATCTCGTGCGCGGTGCGGCAGCCGGCGCAGCAGAACTGCGCAACGTCGCCCGCGTGCATGAGCGCGGGCGGGACCGGGAGCGCGCAGTGCGCGCAGGTGACGGCGGCGCCCGGCGGCGCGGGCGTGTCGACGGCGCCGGTGGGTGTCATCGCGGGCGGGTCGTGGCGGGCGGGCATCTCAGCGCGTGCCGGTGACGTGCGGTGCGGGCGACGCCTGCGCGGCGTGCGCGTCGTGCGTCGCATGTGCGTCGATGGGTGCGAACTTGCCGCCGATGGTGAGCAGCCCGAGGACGACCAGGACGCCGGCGGTGAGCATGGGGAGTCGCGTGCGGAGCGGGCCGGCGGCACGCTGTGCGGCGAGCCCCATCGCGGCCAGCGCGGGAACGGTGCCGGCCCAGAAGGCGAGCATCACCAGCAGCGCATGCGGCACCGAGCCGGTGCCGGCGGCTGTGATCGCGAAGGCCCACAGCCAGCCGCACGGCAGCAGCGTGGTGAGGAGGCCCAGCGTCGCCGCGCGCACCGGCGCGGGCTGCTGCGCGACGCGCACC
>JALOPO010000260.1 GCA_025453855.1 Gemmatimonadaceae bacterium | reverse complement strand
GATCGTCGGCCTCGTCATCCCCGCCGGCTACTCCTTCAACCTCGACGGGACCTCGATCTACCTGTCGATGGCCACGATCTTCCTCGCGCAGGCCTACGGCGTCGATCTCTCCATCACGCAGCAGCTCGGCATCCTCCTCATCCTCATGGTCACCTCCAAGGGGGCCGCCGGCGTGACCGGCTCGGGCTTCATCGTCCTCGCCAGCACGCTCAGCATCGTGCGCGTCGTCCCCATCGAGGGGATCGCGCTCCTGCTCGGCGTCGACCGCTTCATGAGCGAGGCGCGCGCGATCACGAACCTCATCGGCAACGGCGTTGCCACGCTCGTCGTCTCCCGCTCCGAGAACGCCTTCGACGAGGATCGCCGCGCCGCCGCCGTCGCCTCGATGCACGCGCGCCCCACCTGACCGCTCCCGCTCGTCGCCCGCCACGCCACGAGGCCCCCGTGACCGACTCCGCATCGTACGACACCGGCGCCGCCTTCCTCGCCCGCTGCCGCGACTTCCTCCGCCACAACTACCTCCCGAAGATCCGCGCCGTGGTCGGCGCGATGTCGGAGGAGGACACCTGGTGGAAGCCCACCGAGGACGCCAACAGCGCCGGCGTCCTCCTCGTGCACATGGCCGGCAACGCACGCCAGTACATCATCAGCGGGATCGGCGGCGCCCCCATGACGCGCGATCGCGACGCCGAATTCGTCGCCACGGGGCGCTACACGCGCGACGAGGCGCTCGCCCTCTTCACCGACACGATCCGCGAGTGCGACGCGGTCCTGGCCGCGCTCGACCCGGCTCGCCTCGGCGAGCGGCGCACGATCCAGGGGAACGAGTTCACGTTCCTCGAGGCCGCCTTTCAGGTCTCCGAGCACGTCGCGCTGCATACCGGGCAGATCATCCAGCTCGGCAAGCTGCGCGCACCGGGCACGATCCGCTTCTACGAGGCCACATCGCACGGGGTCCGTCGCCTCTGGTCGCGCGACGACGCCTGATCGTCCGCGCCCCCGATGCGCCACGGGCCACCGCGACACGACTCGTGACGCGGTGGCCCGCCCGACTGCGACGCGACGTGCGTGCGCGCCGTCAGTACGTGAACTGCAAGCCGGCCGTGAACAGCCCGTCGAACTTGCGGAATCGCTCCGCCTGGTTCGGTGCGGGCCGGAACGCGGGCGCGTTGTTGAAGGTGATCAGGTAGCCGAGCTTCAGCCCGAGCTGCCTGGAGATCGGCGCCACCACCGACGAGCGCGCCGTGAGCAGCCACGCGTCGCTGGTGGTGAAGTTCGGCACGAAGTTCACCGTCTGCTCGAAGTACGCATCCTTGGTGAAGTTCTGGCGGAAGAAACCGTCCAGGTTCCCCACGAAGTCGTTGGTGGTCGAGTCCGCCCCCACCAGCCGCCGCTGCAGCGCACCGAGACCCGCGTCGAGGCGCAACTCGGTGCGATCGGTCTTGAGCGCCGTCCAGCTCAACCCCGCCGCCTCGCTCAGCACGCTGCGCAACCCCGCCGGCTCGTTGCGGAGCGCATCGAAGCGCACGAAGAGCGCGATGTTGCTCGTCAGCTTGCGGTCGCCACGCACGCCGAACGTGTAGAGCTGGGCGTTGGTCACGCCGTTCGCGCGGCCGTACACGAGGTTCGCGTACTGCGACAGCTTCCACGACGGCCATGCGTACGAGTACCGCTGCCCGAGCGCCGTCGTGAGCACCTCCTGGTTGCCCTGCGACGACGCGAGCGAGAAGTCGGCCACGAACTCGTAGGGCGGCTTCTTGGGCTCCGGCGGCTTGGGCGGGCAGGCGCACTCCTGCGCGGCCAGCGGCACCGTCGCCACGATGCCGACCACGGAGAGGACGAGCGAACGGGACAGCGACATGATTCGATGGGCTCGGGTGATCGCATCGCGCCGGCCTGGCACGATGCAACAGGCGCCCGGTCCCCATGCGGAGATCCGGGCGCCCCCTATTCATGTCGTCTCGCCGTACCGCAATCAACCGTTCACTGATGCAGCTCTCGCATCAGCGACATTCCCCTGCCGCGCACCGTCACGCTCGCGCTCGCTTGCAGCCGCCGACCCGCTGGAGACGCGGCCGACGCGGGCGCTCAGCGCGTCGACGTGCTCGCGGCGCGCGACGAGCGCCCGACCACCATGCGGTAGATCCAGAGCAGCAGCACGGCGCCCAGGATCGACGCGATCCATCCCGCACCATCGCCCTCGCCGTACCATCCCACCGCGCGCCCGATGAAGCTCGCGAGGAATGCACCCACCACGCCGATGATCATCGTCACGATGATCCCGCCCGGATCCTTGCCGGGCATGATCAGCTTGGCGATCGCGCCCACGATCAGTCCCACGATCAACGTCGAGATCATCGCTCTGCTCCTCGGTGCTGCGTCATCGTCGCATCCGTGCGCGCCGCTCGCCGGCCGAAGCCGATGCGGTGTGCACGGCGGAACACCCATGTCACGGCGACGAGGATGAGCAGGGCGCATGCCACCGGCAGGAAGATCGCGAGCGCGCTCGTGACCGTGGCGCCGGCCAGTTCGCCGGTCGCCACCACCGGATTCGCGAGGCCGCCCGTCGTCGCCGTGCTCTTGAGCCGCAGCAGCGATGTCGCGCCCTGCAGCAGCCCGGCCGCGCCACCGCCGCCGATGAGCGCGATCCCCCACGTCAGCACCGGTGGCAGGTCGACGATCGTCGCGGCGCTCGCGAGCGTCCCCGCGATCACCGCCGTCGGCGTCGCCGCGAGATCGAGCACGTGATCGAGCCACGGCACGTAGTACGCGCCCACCTCCAGCACCGCCGCCGTCGCCAGCGCGACGAGCGCCGGCGTGGAGCCGAGCACCGCGAACGTCGGTGACAGCGTCACCACGTCGGCGCGCGATGCCGCACCGAGTGCGAGCAGCGGCACGAAGATGCGGAAGCCGCACGCCGCCGCCACGCCGATCCCCACCAGCACGCCGATCCAGGTCTCCAGCATGCACGCAACGTCGCGCCGCGGCGCCCCGCGCGCCATCGTCCCGTGGCGCACGTCCCGCGCGACACACGCGCCCGGTGCATATTCCCGCGCGTCACCCTCCACCCGCCGCGCGCATGCCCGACCGTCCGCCCCTCGTCGGCGTCATCATGGGAAGCCAGAGCGACTATCCCACGCTCGCCCCCGCCGTTGCCGTGCTCGAGGAGTTCGACGTGCCGCACGAGGTGCGCGTCGTCTCGGCGCACCGCACCCCCGATCTCATGTTCCACTACGCATCGGGTGCCGAGTCGCGCGGGCTGCGCGTGATCATCGCGGGGGCGGGGGGCGCGGCACACCTCCCGGGCATGGTCGCGGCGAAGACCGTGCTCCCCGTCATCGGCGTCCCCGTCCCCGCCACCGCGCTCCTCGGCATCGACGCGCTCCTCTCCATCGTGCAGATGCCCAAGGGCATCCCCGTGGCGACCGTCGCCATCGGGCAGCCGGGCGCCGCCAACGCCGGACTGCTCGCGGTGCAGATCCTCGGCACCACCGACCCGATGCTCCGCGATCGGCTCCGCGCGCGGCGCGATGCGCGCACGCAGGAAGTGCTCGATCACCCCGATCCGCGCCCGCACGCCACATGACCCCCGCCCCGATCCTCCCCGGCGCCACCATCGGCTTCCTCGGCGGCGGGCAGCTCGGGCGCATGGCGGCCATGGCCGCGCGCGGCATGGGCTACGATGTACAGGTGCTCGATCCCGATCCCGCCTGCCCCGCCCGCACCATCGCGAGCCGCCTCATCACCGCCCCGTTCACCGATGCCGCCGCCGCAGCCGCCCTGGCGCGCGAGTGCGACGTGGTGACGCTCGACATCGAGCAGGTCGCGACACCCAGCATCGACGCCGCCGATGCCATCGTCCCGGTGCGTCCCAATGCCCGCGCGCTGCACATCGTGCAGGATCGCGTGCGGCAGAAGGAGTGGCTCGCCGGGCTCGGCTTCCCGCTCGGCCCCTTCG
>JALOPO010000259.1 GCA_025453855.1 Gemmatimonadaceae bacterium | reverse complement strand
TGCACCACCTCCCACGCGCCGGTGCAGCGCGTGCCGGCGGCGCGTCGCAGCAGCAACAGCTCGAGGCCGGTGGCGCCGAAGCGGGCCACGAGCACGTCGACGATCGAGAGCTGCACGGGGACCGCGTCGTGCATGGCGGGCGTGGTCAGAGGATGCGCCAGAAGTCGCGCGTGACGTCGATCTGGAACATGACCGTGCGCGGGCGATCGCCGCGCAACGGCGTCGCGAGATCGATGCGGAGCACGTCGAAGATCGAGAGCAGCGCGATGCCGATCACCGGCTCGGCGCGCGCCGTGCGATCACCATCGCCGACGACGCCGAGCACCGCGTAGGGGGCGACCACCGCATTGGCAGCCGTGCGACCGTAGCGACCGAGCGGGATCGACGGCGCCGGCACACGCTGCTGCCACTCGACGCGCTGCGAGAGCCCCCACGTGCCGCGCAGCGCATGGAACGGCACGCCGGGCAGCGTCGCCGCGCCACCGAAGCGGATGCCGAGCTGCTCCGGCGCGTCGCGGCCGATGACGGCGCCGGCGATCGTGCGCAGCACGAGGCGTCGCGTGGGGGCGAGCGCCCTCTGCCAGTCGACATCGAGCGACGGGCGCAGGAACCAGCCGTCGCGCGGCGCGCTGCGCAGGACGAGCGACGTGTCGGCGATCAGGCGCGGTTCGGTGCGCCAGGCATCGAGCGCCATCGTGGCGCGCACCTCGCCGCCGGCGACGCCGATCGCGGTCGGGCGCCGTGAGAGGAGCGAGAGTCGCCAGGCATCGAGCGGCGCGATGACGGGCACCGGCTCGTGGCGCCCGAACGACGGCGTGGCGTTGACACGGAGCTGCCCGTGCCGCTCGCGTGCCGCCTCCATGCCCACGCGCCAGCGCGCCTCGCCGAACGCGGGGAGATCGCCGCGCAGCGCGACCACGCGCCGCTCGTACGGGCTCGTCCAGTCGCGCCCGAACTCCTGGGCGGCGAACGAGTTCACCGCACCGCTCGCCTCGGGGACCAGCCCGATCTCGCCGAGCTGGCGCTCTCCCCGCAGCGTGAGGCCGGCTCCCGACGCACGCTCGATCCCGAGCGACACACCGCCGCGCAGCGTCGCTTCGGCCGTCGCGTAGCGCAGCGAGGCGGCGGCGCGCACGCCGTTGCCGAAGCGGCGCGCGAGCCCACCGCCGACGGCGAAGCCCTCGACGCGCGTGACGCGCACGAAGTCGGAGAGCCCGCGCGCGGCGAGCTGCGTGCCGGCGGCGCGCTGCAGCAGTTCGGCGCGCACCATCGCCCGCGCCTGCTCCTGCACCTGCGCCACGTCGTCGTCCGTCGCGGCGCGCACCTCGGGCGGGAGTCCGTCGAGGATGTTCCCCTCGAAGCGGAAGCCCGCCTGCCGGTCGGGGGGCGCCATGACGATCTCGTCGCCCGCGAAGCGTTCGAGCGGGATCCCCGCGTTCACGACGTAGTCGCGGATCTCCCAGCGCCCACGGATGATGCCGCGGAAGGGGAAGTCGAGCCACGTCCCCGTGCGACGGATCTCGACCTCCTGCCGGCGCGGCAGCCAGAAGCGTCCGTCGACGAGACCGTTCTCGAGCGTGATCACGAGATCCTCGAGGTTCTCCTCGAGCAGCGCGCTGCGCGTGAACGAGATGCTCATGCGCACGAGCTGCGCGCTCCTGCGCTCGATGAAGAGCGATCCGACCGCGCGCGGCTGCGACGGATCGCGCGGCCGGAGCTGCAGCTGGTAGACCTCGATGACGTCGTTCGGCAGGCGGATGCGGAGCGAGTCGACGAGGCGCAGGTCGTAGAGCTCGCGTCCGGCGGGCGAGAGCGGGTGCGGGACGTCCTTGACCTCGTCGCCCTCGCCCACCCGGATGACGTTCGGGAAGTTGTTCTGGACGATGCCGAGGTGATCGCGGTGGTAGCGGATGTCGGTGGGGAGGAGGAGCGTGTCGCGCCGGCCGAGGATGCGCTGCTTGCTGAGGTCGGGGGCGCGCCAGAAGATCTCGAGTGCGAGCTGGTCGGCCTTGACCACCTTCGGCGGTTCGCTGAGCCCCTCGCCGGTCTGGGCGAGGAAGGTGAGGTAGCCGCGGGCGCGCGCCTCGTAGTCGCGCAGGCCGGTGTCGGCGAGCTGTGCGAGGCGACGGTCGGTGGCCCGCTGCGCGAGGTCGGTCGCCCGTGCATCATTCCACGCCCCCGGCTGCTGCGCGGGCGCGCGTGTGGCCGCGAGGGCGGTCAGGGCGAGCGCCGCGACGAGGCGGCCGGACAGGGAGCGGAGCACGCCGGAATCTGGCCGGCGGCACCACCCCTGCGGCACCGTGCCCCCACCCGTTCCGCGTGTCCCCCTCCTCGTCGTTCGACCAGTTCCGTGCGCAGGCCGCCCCGGGGCGCCTGGTTCCCGTGTGGCGCGACTGCCTGCTCGATGCCGACACCCCCGTGTCGGCGTTCGCGAAGCTCCGCCGCGGGCCGTTCGCCTTCCTGCTCGAGTCGGCACCCGCGGGATCGGAGACGTGGTCACGCTACACCTTCCTCGGCACCGAACCGCGCGGCGCGTGGAAGCTCGAGGATGGTCGCGTCTCGCACTGGTCGGCGCTGGACGGCTGGAGCGCGCCGGAGGTGGTCGACGATCCGTTCGAGTCGCTGCGGGCGCTGCTCATGCGGCACGTCCCGGTCGAGGCGCCAGAGCTTGGCGCCTTCTGGGGCGGCGCGGTGGGCTTCTTCGGCTACGACATGGTGCGCCACATCGAGCGGCTCCCGAACGTGCCGCCACGTGCCGTGCCGGCGCCCGATGCGCTCTTCGTCGTCACGCGCACGGTGGTGGTGATCGACAACCTGCGTGCGCAGGCGCGTGTGGTCACGGCGGTGCCGATCGACGATGCGAGCGAGGGCGCGCTGCGCGGTGCGTACGGCGAGGCGATCGCGGAGGTCGACGCGGTGATCGCGCGGCTGCGGCGCCCCGCTCCGCTCTCGCCACTCGTGCTCGACGAGGCGGCGCCGATCGCCGACGGCACGACGTCGCTCACGCGCGAGGAGTTCGAGGCGGCCGTGGAGCGCATCAAGGAGTACGTGCGCGCCGGCGACTGCTTCCAGTGCCTGATCGCGCGCCGCATCGCGATGCCGCACGACTTCGACGGCGCGACGCTCTACCGCGCGCTGCGCGCGCTCAACCCGAGCCCGTACATGTTCCACCTCGTGCTCGACGGCGTGGAGCTGGTGGGGAGCTCGCCCGAGGTGCTGGTGCGGCTGCAGGAGGGGCAGGTCACGGTGCGCCCCATCGCCGGGACGCGGCGTCGCGGGCGCACGCCGGCCGACGACGCGCGCATGGCCGACGAGCTCCTCGCCGACGAGAAGGAGCGGGCCGAGCACGTGATGCTGGTCGACCTCGGCCGCAACGACGTGGGACGGCTCGCGCGCTACGGGACGGTGCAGGTGACCGACTTCATGGTCGTGGAGCGCTACTCGCACGTGCTCCACCTCGTGAGCCAGGTCACGGGCGAGGTCGGCGACGAGGCGAGTGCGCTCGACGTGGTGCGCGCCACCTTCCCCGCCGGCACGATGACCGGCGCCCCCAAGGTGCGCGCGATGGAGATCATCGACGAACTCGAGCCCGAGCGGCGCGGGCCGTACGCGGGCGCGGTGGGCTATATCGCGATGGGCGACCGGCGCATGGACCTTGCCATCACGATCCGCACCTGCGTGCTCGCGGGGGGCGAGGCGAGCGTGACGGTGGGCGCCGGGATCGTGCACGACTCGCAGCCCGCGCTCGAGTGGCTGGAGACGGAGAACAAGGCGCGCGCGATGCTCACCGCGCCGGTCGCCTCGCCCCTCGGCCTCGTCCCTGCGGGGATGTATCCGGCCGGCTGGCAGGAGACGCGCGTCGACGACACGGTGCTGGTGGCGCACGGGAGTGTGATCGCCGAGGTGGCGCCGCTGCTCGAGCGCGGGGCGACGCTGCACGACTGGGCGCGGCGGCAACCGGGCGCCGAGCCGATGCAGGGGCGACGCACCGCGTGGGCGGTGACGCTCGCGGACTCGGCGACGGCAGTCGTGGTGCGTCACAGCGCGCATGGAGGGACGCTGGCCGCACTCACCGGCGATCGCTTCGTGCGCCCGCGGGCCGGCGACGAGCTGCGCCTCTCGTGGACGCTTCGCCAGGTGGGGATCGCCACGCCGCGCGTGCTCGCGTTCGCGCTCTATCCCGCGCTCGGCCGCATGCTCTGGCGCGCCGACGTGATGACGCAACGCGTTCCCGACGCACAGGACCTGGTGGCCGCGCTCCGCCCCGCCGACGAGGCGGCGCTGGTGCCGCTGGTGGCGGCGGCCGAGACGCTGCTCGAGCGCATGCGCGCGAGCCAGGTGCTCCACCCCGACCTCAACTGCAAGAACGTGCTCCTCACCCCCACGGACGACGCCACGCCGCAGCCCTGGCTGCTCGATGTCGACACGGTGCGCTTCGCGCACAAGGATGCGGGGGCGCGCAATCGTGCGCGGCTCATCCGCTCGGCGCACAAGTGGGCGCGCAAGGAGCTCGCGCCGTCGTTCCGCCGCTTCGCGATGGCGCTCGAGCGGAACGCCGCTCGATGAGCGCGGTGGCCGAAAGCGTACGCGCCGTGCGACCGGTGGTGCGCACGTCGTTCGACCGTATCTGCATCGTGATGATGAGCGCGGTCGGCGACGTGGTGCACGTGCTCCCCGTGCTCACGGCGATCCGTCGCGCGCACCCCGAGGCGCGCGTGACCTGGGTGCTGCAGCCCGG
>JALOPO010000258.1 GCA_025453855.1 Gemmatimonadaceae bacterium | reverse complement strand
CTGCACGGTGCTCAGCCGATGGGCGATGATGATCGTGGTGCGCCCCTCGAGGAGGCGTGCCATCGCGTCCTCCACGAGCCGCTCGCTCTCGGTGTCGAGTGAGCTCGTGGCCTCGTCGAGGATCACCACCGCCGGATCCTTGAGCACCACGCGCGCGATCGCAATGCGCTGCCGCTGGCCGCCGGAGAGCTTCACGCCGCGCTCACCGACGCGCGTGTCGAGCCCCTGCGGGAGCTGGCTCACGAATTCCCACGCGTGCGCGGCCTGCGCGGCGGCGATCACCTGCTCGTCGCTCGCATCGGGACGGCCGAAGGCGATGTTCTCGCGAATCGTCCCGCTGAAGAGCGCCGGCTCCTGCGGCACCACGCCGATCGCGCCGCGCAGGTCGGCGAAGGCGAGCGCACGGATGTCGATGCCGTCGAGCGTGATGCGGCCGCCGGTCACGTCCCAGAAGCGCGGCAGCAGCGACGCGATCGTCGTCTTCCCGGCGCCGCTCGGCCCGACCAGCGCGAGCACCTCGCCCGGCGCCACGGTGAGCGTGAGGCCGTGCAGCACCTCGGGGAGGTCGGGGCCGTAGGTGAAGCGCACCGCCTCGAAGGCGATCGCGCCGCGCACCGGCTTCGCGAGCGGTACCGGCTGCGCGGGCTCGGCGACCGTCGCCGGCATGTCGAGCAGCTCGAGCACGCGCACCGTCGCGCCGATCGCCTCCTGCAGCGAGCCGAAGACGCTCGCCAGTGCGCCCACCGCGGCCGCGACGGTGATCGCGTACAGCAGGAAGCTCACGAGCTGTCCCGCGGTCAGCTGTCCATCGAGCACCAGCTGCCCGCCCTGCCAGAGCACCGCCACCACCGCCGCGAACGCGATGAAGCCGACGATGCCGAAGAAGAGCGCGCGGATCGTCGCCTTGCGCAGCGCCGCGCGGATCACGTCGCCGAGCGCGCCGCGGAAGCGCCGCACCTCCTCGTCCTCGCGCACGAAGCCCTGCACGGTGCGGATCTGCCCGAAGGCCTCGTCGGCGCCGGCCATCGCCTCGGCCACGCGATCCTGCACCCCGGTGCTGGCGGCGCGCAGCATCCGCCCGAAGACGATAGCCGCCCCGGTCACCAGCGGCGCGACCGCGAGCACGATCACCATCAGCCGCGGATTGGTGAACGCGAGCAGCGTCACGCCGCCGATCAGGTAGAGCGCCTGCCGCGCCATCTCGCTGAAGTAGCCGGCGAGCATCGTCTGCAGCACCGCCAGGTCGCTCGAGAGGCGGCTCGTGAGCTCGCCCGAGCGGCGCTCGGTGAAGAACTGCGGCGAGAGGCGCACGAGGTGCGCGAAGAGCTCCTCGCGCAGTCCGGCCACCACCCGCTCGCTGGTGCTCGACAGCAGGTAGACCTGCACGAAGGTCACCACCGCCTGCACCGCGAAGACGCCGAGCAGGGAGAGCGCGATCGTGTTCAGCAGCGCGCGGTCGCGACGCTGGAAGGCCGCGTCGAGGAGCTCCTGCACGACGCGCGGGAAGACGAGCCCCGCCGCCGCCGCGATCACGAGGCAGGCGAAGGCGAGCGCCAGTCGCCCGCGATAGGGGCGCAATCGCGGCAGCAGTCGCGTGAGCGGCTTCATGGAGAGCCGCCCCGTGCGCCCGCCGGTGCTAGCGACCGAGGCGCCGGGAATGGTCCCGGCGCCTCGGTGGGTACTGCCGTCGTTCAGTCGTGGACTCATGCCAGCACGCGTCGGTCGATCACCATCGCCACGAAGAGCAGCGCGAGATAGAGCAGGGAGTACTTATACACCCACCACGCCGGCGCGCTCCATTCGCCCTCGGGGGCGCGCATGACCTTCACCGTCCCCCACAGCAGCAGCCCGCCGAGCCCCACCGCGCTGGCCGCGTAGATCAGGCCGAACGCGCCGAAGGTGACGGGGAGGATCGTGAGCGCCAGCAGGACGATCGTGTACCAGAACATCTGCTGCATCGTCTCGCGCTCGCCCCAGACGAGCGGCGCCATCGGCACGCCGGCGCGCCCGTAGTCCTTCTGCTTGTTGAGCGCGAGCGCCCAGAAGTGCGGCGGCGTCCAGTAGAAGACGATCAGGAAGAGGTACCAGGCCGCGAGGTCGACGCGCCCCGTCACCGCCGCCCAGCCGACGAGCGGCGGGAAGGCACCGGCCGCGCCGCCGATGACGATGTTCTGCGGCGTCGTGCGCTTGAGGAAGCGCGTGTAGACGAAGACGTAGAAGTAGAAGCCGCCGAGCGCGAGCGCCGCGGTGAGCACGTTCACGTAGAGCGCGAGCAGCCAGGTGGCGCTCACGGCGAGCATCGCGCCGAAGGCGAGCACGGCGTGCGGCGTCATGCGCCCGCTCGGGATCGGGCGGAGCTTGGTGCGCCCCATCACGCCGTCGATGTCGCGGTCCATGTACATGTTGACCGCGTTCGCGCCGCCCGCCATCAGGTAGCCGCCGAGCATCACGATCAGCACCAGCGACAGGTCGGGCGAGCCGGCCACGTACATCGGCGCGGCGGTGGTGACGAGGAGGAGCGAGATGATGCGCGGCTTGGTGAGCATCACCAGGTCGCGCCAGAGCGGGCGGACCTCGGCCGGCGCGTCGCTGAGCACGGGTGCGGTCATGCGCCCACCTCCGCACCGGTGAGCACCGGCGTCGGCGACGGGGTGCGCACCGCGCGGCCGGCCGCACTGGGCGGCGTGGCGCGGCGCGCGGCGTAGGTGAGCGCGAAGGTCGCCACCCAGAGGAGCACGCCGGTCGCCTGGTGCAGCGAGCGCGCGACCTGCGGGAAGCCTCCGGTCACCATCCAGGCGCCGAAGACGATCTGCAGCACCACCACCACGCCGGCGAGCTGCGCGAGGCGCGTCACCAGCGGGTGCTCGCCGCGGCGCGTGATGAGCACCGCCATCAGCGTCACGTGGAGCGCGGTGAGGTAGGCGAGCACGCGGTGCGTGAGCTGGATGTGCTGCGCGCCACCGCCGAGCGATCCCTCGCCGCAGAAGGGGAAGCCGACGCAGGCCACCGCGGCGCCGGTCCACTTGGCGGTCATGCCGCCCATGAGCACCGTGAGCAGCGCGAGCCCGGCGGCGACCGTCGTGCCGCGGATCGTCTTCCCGCTCACCCACGCGTCGTCGAGCGCGGCGAGCGAACGAAAGCCGCCGGCGCGGATGTAGGCCGCGGTGAGCGTCGCGAGGAGCGACATGGCGACCGCCTTGTGCGCGAGCGTCGCCCACCAGTCGTTGCGATAGGTGACCGTCACCGCGCCCAGCCCGGCGGCGAAGATGACGATGCCGGTGGCCAGCGCCGCGCTGCGGAGCACGCCGCCCCGCCCTGCCACGCCCGGCACCGCGCGACGCAGCAGCGTCACCGCCAGGAAGGCGAGCACCGTCGTGCTCAGCGCGGCCGCGAAGTAGCGGTGGAGCACCTCGATGATCAGGTCGGGACGATCGAACGGCGGGAACCAGTAGCCGTAGCACTTGGGCCAGTGGTCGCCGCACCCCATGCCGCTCCCGCTGATGCGGACGAAGCCGCCGAAGATCACGTGGCCGAGTGCCACCAGCCCGGCCGCGCCGGCAAGACGACGCGGGAGCGCGAGGCGCGCGTCGGCGGTCACGGGATCACCACCGTGGGCGTGATGCCGACACCCGCGATCGCGGTCGACGGGTCGTGGATGGCGCGCCAGGTGGCGTGGAGGAGGACGACGAGCGAGAGAGCCGGGATCACGACCCAGAGCAGCTCGGCCGCCCGCTTGACGGGCGGGAGGCGATGGGTCGTGGGGACGCTGGCGGCGACGGCGGAGCGCAGGATGAAGCGGTGCGCGATCACGACGGCCACGACCGCGGCCCAGAAGATCGACAGGGCGATCATCGGGAGGTCGGGAATGGAAGAGGACAGGCCCGGTCGGGCATTCGCCCATCCGGCCGCGGGGAAAAGTCGCCAAACCGGTTACCGGACGCCATTGGACCGGCGGTCTCGTC
>JALOPO010000257.1 GCA_025453855.1 Gemmatimonadaceae bacterium | reverse complement strand
CGCGCCGCGGCGATCATGCACGACACGCTCGGCTTCCCGGCCTCGAGCGCGATGGGCTTCAGCATGGTGCTCTCCGAGAGCTGCCAGAACATCGTCGAGCATGCGGGGACGAGCGGCTGGGTGGCGGTGCAGACCTACCAGTGGCGCAAGCGGCTCGGTCGCAAGGTGGTGGTGATCGCGGTCTGCGACGGCGGCGTGGGCTTCCGCAAGAGCTACGAGCAGTCGCACGGCCGCCCGGCGAGCGACCGCTGGGACGACGGGGCGGCGCTCGAGCTGGCGATCGTGAAGGGCGCGAGCCGCTTCCGCGATCCGGGACGCGGCCAGGGGCTCCCCAACATCCGCAAGTACATGGGGCGCTGGGGAGCCAAGCTCTCGGTGCGCAGCGGCACGGCGCGCCTGGGCGTGATCCCGGCGTGGGACGACGAGCCGCCGCTCGTGGAGCACCTCGCCGACTTTCCCGGCGCGCAGGTGCAGATCGTGATCCCCGCGCAGCAGGGAGCCGCCTGATGCTCGCCCACGTGGCGCTCGACGTGCGCGCGGCGCTCTCGCGCGCGGAATGCGATCTCTATTCCAACCTCGTCACGCGCGCCACCGGCCGCGCGGTGCGCTCGCAGCTCGAGCTCATCCTCGGCGAGCTCGCCGGGCGACGGCTGGCGGTGCTCGACTTCTCGCGCGTGGGGGTGCTCGACTTCTCCTGCGCCGACGAGATCGTCGCCCAGCTCCTGCTGCGTCACGGCGCGGGGCGACGCGTGCCGGTGATGCATGGCGCGCCCGCGAGCTGGTTCCTCTGCCGCGGGCTGCACGAAGCGCATCTCGAGGCGCTCGATCCGGTGCTCGAGCATCACGAGCTCGCGCTGGTGGCCGAGACGCAGGACGGCGTCACGCACCTCCTCGGCGTGGCCTGCGACGACGAGCGCGCCGCATGGTCGCTGGTGCATGAATCGGGCGGTGGCGCCGCCGACGCGCTCGCCGCGCATGGTGCCCGCGAGCTCCCCGCGCTCGAGCCGTGGCTGGCGGTGCTCGCGCAACGGCGCCTCGTGGTCGACGCGGAGGGCGGCTACTGGCCGCTGCGGTTCGGCTGATGGCGACGCCCTCGCGCGACCTCTACAACCCGCCGCTGCAGGTCACCGGCTTCGTCGCCACGCGCCGCGGGGATCCGGAGCGCGGGCCGGCGGTGTTCATCAACGCGACCGAGGCGCAGCTCCGTGGCCTCGTGGATGGGGAGCTCGTCTTCGTGACGGGGCCGCGCCGCAAGGAGCTGGCCGACCTGCACATCGACGACGCGGTGCCCAAGGGCGGGGCGACGGTGCGCGACCTCGCCGGCCTCGCCGTCACCGAGATCATCAAGCTCGTGAAGCCCGACCAGGATCGCGGACCCACGGCCACGCGGCCGATGGTGGAGTTCACCTGACGCCCATGCCCGACCCGCACGCCCTGCACTTCGCCACGCGTGCCGTGCACGCCGGCCGCCCCGACACGCACGACGGCCCGGTCGCGCCGCCGCTCGTGCAGGGACGTGCAGGAGCGCCTCGCCGCGCTCGAGGGGGCCGAGGCGGCGCTCGTCACCGCCAGCGGCATGGGTGCGACCGCCTGCGCGATGCTCGCCCTCCTGCGCCCGGGGGATCACCTGCTCGCGAGCGCCTGGATCTACGGCGGCACGCATCGCCTCTTCACCGAGGAGCTCCCCAAGCTCGGCGTCGAGGTGACGTTCGTCGATCCGCTGCAGAGCCGCGGCTGGCGCGAGGCGCGTCGCCCGAACACGCGCGCGCTCTTCGTCGAGACGCCGGTGAATCCCACCTGCCGCGTCGTCGACCTGCGCCCGCTGGCGGCGTTCACGCGCGAGACGGGGATCGCGCTCGTCGTCGACAGCACCTTCGCCAGCCCGGTGCACCTGCGCCCGCTCGAGCACGGCGCCGACGTGGTGATCGTGAGCACCACCAAGTACCTGAACGGGCATCACGACGTCCTCGGCGGCGCGGTGCTCGGCACGCGCAGCTTCGTCGACGAGGCGACGCAGCGCATGATGCTCTGGGGGCAGGCCGCCGATCCGTTCGCCTGCTGGCTCCTCGAGCGCGGGATGAAGACGCTCGACGTGCGCGTGCGCCGCGCGACCGAGAACGCGCAGCGCATCGCCGAGTGGGCGACGACGCGCCCCGAGATCGCGCGCGTGCACTACCCCGGCCTCCCGGACCATCCCGACCATGCGATGGCGGGGCAGCTCATGGACGGCTACGGCGCGATGCTCGCCTTCGAGCTCGCCGGCGGCGCCGACGCGGCGACGCGCTTCGTGCAGCGGCTGCAGCTCGTCCTCCACGCCACCTCGCTCGGCGGCGTCGACACGCTCGTCTGCGAGCCGCGCTTCACGTCGCACGCGCACCTGACGCCCGAGCAGCGGGCCGCCATCGGCATCCCCGACGGCTTCCTGCGGCTCAGCACCGGCATCGAGGATGCGCGCGACCTGATCGCCGACCTCGCGCAGGCGCTGGCGTGAACGCCGTTCCGACCGTCGTCCGCTTCGCCAACGTCACGCGCCGCTTCGCCAGGGGCACCGGCGGCGTGCAGAAGGTGAGCTTCGGCCTCGCGCGCGGCGAGTTCGTCTTCCTCACCGGGCCGAGCGGCGCGGGCAAGAGCACGATCCTGAAGCTCGCGCGCCTCGAGGAGCTCCCCGAGTCGGGCGAGGTGCGCGTCGCCGGCGCGACCTCGCTCAAGATCACGCGCGGCGAGATCGCCAAGGTGCGCCGCAAGATCGGCAGCGTCTTCCAGGACTTCCGCCTCCTCGAGGATCGCACCGCCTTCGACAACGTCGCCTTCGCGCTCGAGGTCACCGGCGCCCCCGCGGCGGGGATCGGCGCGCGCGTGCAGAAGGCGCTCGAGCGCGTGGGGCTCACGAGCAAGCTGCAGGCCTACCCGGGCGAGCTCTCGGGCGGCGAGCAGCAGCGCGTGGCGATCGCGCGCGCGCTCGTCAACGACCCGCTCGTCGTGCTCGCCGACGAACCCACCGGCAACCTCGACGAACGCGCCAGTCGCGCCGTCTTCCAGCTCCTGCGCGACATCAACGCCGGCGGCACCTCGGTGCTCATGGCGACGCACGACCTCGACCTCGTGCGCGCGTCGGGCTTCCGCACCCTCGAGCTCAATCGCGGCACGCTCGCCTACGACTCGGCCGAGGCGGGGCCGATGGAGGGACTCGGCTGATGCGACTGGCGCTGCGCGAGGTGTGGACCGCCTTCCGGCGGTCGCCCGGGCTCTCGATGCTGAGCATCGTGATGATCGCCTTCTCGCTCTTCGCCTTCGGCCTCTTCGGCCTCGTGGCGTGGAACATCCGCGGCGCGCTGGAGAAGGCCGAGGAGCGCGTGGAGCTGCGCGCCTATCTCGTGGAGGGCACGGGCACCGAGGCGATCGGCGCCGCGGTCGGCGACATCGGCGCCTTCCCCGAGGTGGCGCGCGTCGATCACGTCACGCCGCAGCAGGCGCTCGAGCGCGCGCGCAAGGAGCTGAGCGAGTTCAAGGATGTCTGGGAACCCGAGTTCCTCCCCGCGTCGCTCGAGATCCGGCTGAAGCCCGGGATGCGCGAGCCGGCCACGGTGGAGGCGGTCGCGCGCCGGCTGCAGGGCTATCCGTTCGTGGACGACGTGCGCTTCGGCGAGGAGTGGGTGCGCAAGTTCGCGCTCGTGCGCAACGCGGTCACCTGGGCCGGCATCGTCCTCGGCACCGCCTTCGCGCTCGTCTCGATCGTGCTCGTGGGCGCGACGATCCGCATGACGGTGCTCTCGCGCGCGAAGGAGATCGCGATCATGCGCCTCGTCGGCGCCACCGATGCGTTCGTGCGCCTCCCCTTCCTCATCGACGGACTCCTCAAGGGCGTGCTCGGCGGCCTGCTCGCCCTCGCCCTCACCTGGCTCGCGCCAGCGCTCGTGCGCAACGTGATCAGCGTGACGTTCTTCCCGGCCTGGCTCGCGTGGAGCGGCGTCGCGGTGGGCGCCGCCCTCGGGCTGCTCGGTGCGGGCTTGAGCGTCGGCCGCCAGCTGCGCCGCGTCTGAGCCACGGATGCGCACCAGGAGTCTCCGTCCCCCGGTCCTCTCCGCTCGTCCGCTCGCCATGCTGTTTCGCGATCGCGAACTGCCTGGACAGCGGAGGAGCGGGGACGACCGGAGGACGGAGACTCGTGGCGCGGGCGGGACGATCCTGTGCTGGTCGCTGTGCGTGATCATGCTCGTGTGGGGCGTTGCGCTGCCGGCGCAGCAGGCGTCGCCGTCGCGGTTGCAGCAGCAGCGTGCGGAGCTGGAGCGCATCCGGGCGGAGCGGGCGGCGTTGCAGCGGCGGCTCACCGACCTGCAGGGGACGGTGCACGATCTCGACGAGGAGCGGCGCAACATCGCGCAGCAGGCCGATGCGACCGCGCGGGCGGTGCGCACGCTCGAGTCGCAGCTGGTGACCATCGGCGACGAGGTGCTCGACGCCACCAGCTCGCTGGCGAGCGCCGAGGACGAGCTCACGCTCAAGCGCGCGATCCTGCGGCGCCGGCTGGACGACGTCTACCGGCGCGGGCCGCTCTACACGCTCGAGGTGATGCTCAGCGCGGAGTCGTTCGGCGGGCTCGTGTCGCGCTACAAGTACCTGCATGCGCTCACGCTCCGCGACCGCGCGCTGGTGGGGAGCGTGGAGCGGCTGCGCGACCAGATCGCCAAACAGCGCGGCGTCCTCGTGCGGCTGCAGGAGGACATCGAGCGCAGCAAGCAGGAGAAGGCCGACGAGGAGGAGCGGCTGCGCGAGCTGCAGGGGCAGCGCGCGGCGTCGCTCACCATCGCGCGCCGCCAGGCGACCGAGGTGCGCTCGCGCCTCGCGGCGATCGAGCGCTCCGAGTCGCGGCTCCGCGGCGTGATCGCCTCGCTCGAGGAAGCGCGGCGCCGCAGCGAGGCGGCAGCGGCTTCGGCGGCGGCCGAGCGCTCGCGCGCGGGGGGCACGGCGGCCACGCGCGCGCCGGCCAACACGCGCTCGTCGACGATGCCGGCGAGCACCATCCGCACCACCGACTTCGGGCGTCTCGACTGGCCGGTGGATGGCGAGCTGCTCTATCGCTTCGGGCGCACCGTCACCCCCGACAACACGACCGTGCGCTGGAACGGGATCGGCATCGCCGCCGGCCAGGGGACGGCGGTGAAGGCGATCGCGGACGGCGAGGTGGTGGTGGCCGAGAACATCGGCACGTACGGGCTCACCGTCATCGTCCAGCATGGCGCGGGCGACTATTCGGTCTACGGCTCGCTCGCCA
Source organism: Gemmatimonadaceae bacterium (assembly GCA_025453855.1). Taxonomy (GTDB): domain Bacteria; phylum Gemmatimonadota; class Gemmatimonadetes; order Gemmatimonadales; family Gemmatimonadaceae; genus JALOPO01. Next base: position 208 of record JALOPO010000257.1, on the reverse strand, counting down.
GCGTGGCGGTGGCCAAGGGCGCGTCGGTGCGGAAGGGGCAGTCGGTCGGCACCGTGGGGCGTGCCGATCCCGAGATGCCGCCGCACCTCCACTTCGAGATCCGGCGCTTCAGGGGGACGGCGGTCGATCCCCTCGACTGGCTGCGCGGGCGCTGAGGAGCTGACGATGGCGGCACGTGGGAGTGCGTCGAGTGTGGTCCGTGGTGGTC
>JALOPO010000256.1 GCA_025453855.1 Gemmatimonadaceae bacterium | reverse complement strand
CGGTGCCGACGTGAAGTACCGCTTCGTGATCGATTCCTCATCGCTCGCATCCTGAGCCGTGCCGGTTCTGCGCCTTGAACCGCCGGTGGAACGGCAGGGAAGTGCAGCGGAGGGCAGAGACTGCACGGGTCGAGCGTCCCGTGGCGGGGCGAGGCTGATGAACGGCGAACAGCCCTGGAAGAGCAGGGACAGCGAGGAAACCGCAGGGACGGCGAGGATGGCAAAGCACAAGCCGTTCAGCGAAGAAAAATCCTGACCGGATACCGCACTCGTCGGCCACACCCTCGCCGTCCCTGCAGTGTCCTCGCCGTCCCTGCAGTTCCAAGGCTGTTCGCAGTAGCCGAGCGGACAAGCACGCACGGACATCGCGCCACCGGGCAGACCACTGCAGTCCCCTGCACTGCCCTGCCGTTCCCTGCCCTTCCACCAGCGGTTCAGAACACCCTCACCAGCGGTTCAGAACACCCTCACCAGCCGTTCCACGCACCGCAACCGGAGCAAGCCAGGACTCAGAAGAGCTTGACGTTCACGTAGCGCCGCGGGTTGGCCTTGATGTCCGCCGTGAGCCCGCGGAGCTCGCGCAGGAGCGCCGCGGACTCGGCGTGCAGGGTGGTGTCGGTGACGAGTCGGCCGAGCGTCCCCTCGCCGGCGTTGATGCGGCCGAGGAGCGAGTCGCTGCGGGCGATGGCGCGCGCGAGCGCGTCGCCGGAGAGGGCGAGCTTGCCGGCGACGTCGCGCAGGTTGGCGGCGGTGGCACGCAGGTCGCGCGCGCTCGCCGCCGCGTCGTCGAGCGTCGACTGCAGCTCGCCCTGGGCGGTGGCGCTGTCGGCGCGACCGGCGGTGCGCTCGAGCTCCGCGGCGGCCGATCGCAACGACCCGACGGTGGTCGCGAGCTCCTTCGCGAGGCGGTCGAGGTTCTGCGACTGCGTGCGCGTGGTGGTGGCGAGCGTCCCGGTGAGCGCGTTGACGTTCGAGATCGAGCTGCGCAGCTCGCCCGCCGCCGTGTCGGTGAAGGCGGCCTGCACGCGCTCGGCCACGTTCGCCATGTCGCCCGCGATGCGACCCGCGACGCTCGTGAGCTGCGCGATGTCGGGGAGCGTCGCACCCGGGAGCACGTCGCGCACGCCGCTCGCCTCGCGCAGCTGGCCGGCCACGTCGGCGCCGGCGGGGACGCCGCTCCGCGACATGACCTGCGCCTGCCACTCGCCGAAGAGCGACGAGGCGTTGAGCAGCACGACCGGGTTCGGCGGGAGGTCGACGTCCTTGTCGAGCGTGAGCCGCACCTGCACCCAGCCGTCGTCGGCGAGCTCGATGCGCTCGATGCGCCCCGCGCTCACGCCGCGGATCAGCACCTGCTGGCCGACCTGCGCGTTCCCCACGTCGCGGAAGCGCGCCGTCACGCCGCGCCGTGCGCCGGTGAGGTCGGCGCGCTGCAGCCAGAGCGTCGCCGCGAGGACGATCGCGATCCCGACCAGCGTCACGGCGCCGACCACCACCTCGTCGCGTTTCGTGCCGCTCATCGCGCGCGCCCCAGCAGCCAGACCACCGCCCACGCGGCGTCGAGGACGAGGATCGCCACCGCGCCGCGCACCACTGCCCGCGTCGCCGCCTGTCCCACGCCCTGCGCGCCGCCGCGCGTCTCGAGCCCGGCCATCGCGCCGAGGAGCGTGACGGCGAGGCCGAAGCTCGCCGCCTTCACGAGGCCGTAGCGCACGTCGAAGTGGTCGAAGAAGAGGCGCAGGCCGCGCACGAAGTCGGTGCTGCTCATGTCGAGGAGGCCGAGCGAGGCGAGCCACCCGGCGCCGATGCCGGTGACCATCGCCACGCCCACGACGAGCGGGAACATGCAGAGGCCGGCGAGCACGCGCGGCACGACGAGGTAGGCCATCGGGTCGTAGGCGAGCGTCTCGAGGGCATCCACCTGCTCGGTGACGCGCATCGTCCCCAGCTCGGCCGCGATGTTCGCCCCCACGCGCCCGGCGAGCGCGAGCCCGGTGAGCACCGGCGCCAGCTCGAGCGTGAGCGTCTTCTCGACCAGCGTGCCGACGAAGTAGATCGGCACGGCGTTGGTGAACGAGTAGCTGGCGAGGAGCGCGAGGACGATGCCGGTGAAGGTCGCGATCCCGATGCCGATGGGGAGCGAGTCGACGCCGAGGAGGCGGCACTGCTGCGCGAGGAGCGGGCGCCAGGTGGCGATGTCACGCGCCGCGCGCGCCGTGTCGCGCACGAAGGCGACGAGGCGGCCGGTCCCGCCCAGGAACGCCCGCACGGCGCGTCCGGTCGCGGCGACAGGGGCGAGGAGCGCCGGCACCCGCGCGTCCGGCGGTACGTCGAGCGGCGCGGGCAACGACCCGAGTGACGTCACGACGGGAAGGGCTGGGGTTGCGTGCAAGCTAGGCACCGGGCCGCGCGGCGGGCGAGGGTGCGGCGCAGGGCCGCGGCCGGGTGCGATGATGCCGAGGCACCGCCCGCGGGGCCGCGATGATGCGGAGGGACGCGATGCACGCGCGAAGGAAGGCCGTGGATGTCGGTCCCGCGTGCGGGAACCCGTCGTGCGGGGGGCCATCATCCCTGCCGTACCCTCGCGCGTGCATCGCCTCCCTCCGCATCATCGCGGCCCGCCTTTCCCGCACGCGCCCGTGCACGACCGGCCGCGAGGGCGCGCCGACCGCACCCCGGCGCACGGGAACCGTGCCGCGGTCCGGCGACTACATGGGCAGGACCCACCACCGTCCGTCATCGACCCTGCCGCCCATGCCCGCGCTTCGTCCGTTCGTCCGCGCCGCCCTCGGGGGCGTGCTCACCGCCGTCGTCTCGCTGCCGCTCGCGGCCCAGGAGGCGGGGATCGCCGTCGGCAGCAGGGCCCCCGATGCGGCGGTGACGACGCTCGATGGCAAGCCGGCGCGGCTCTCGCAGTTCATCGGCAAGACGCCGGTCGTGCTCGAGTTCTGGGCGACGTGGTGCAGCAACTGCAAGGCGCTCGAGCCGTCGCTCGCGCAGGCGGTGCAGGCGCTCGGCACGCAGGTGCGCTTCGTGGCGGTGGCGGTGAGCGCCAACCAGTCACCGCAGCGGGTGCAGGCGTACATGGCGAAGCACAGGCTCCCCGTGACGATGCTCTACGACGCGACCGGCGCGGCGACCGATGCGTACGACGTGCCGACGACGAGCTACGTGGTGGTGATCGACCGGGCGGGGACGGTGGTGTACACGGGGAGCGGTGGCGGACAGGATCTGGTGGCGGCGGCGCGGAAGGGGGTGGCGGGGCGGTGAGCGGGCGCTGCGGCGCGACGGCACTGCAGACCACACGGGCCGGACCGCGATGGCGGTCCGGCCCGTGTGACATCCGGCAGCGACGGCTGCGTGCTATGGGCAGCGCGGGCGCCCGAGCTCCAACGGCGTGTTGCGGCGGGCGAAGCACTCCGCCTGCGGCACCGGCATCACGCGCACGCGGAAGTGCGTGGGGATGTCGAGCGGGAGCGTGTTGATGCGCTCGTAGCGACGGACGTCGAACCAGCGGTGTCCCTCGAAGGCGAGCGAGTAGCGGCGCTCGTAGAGGAGCGCATCGATCGCCGCGCTCCGGTCGGCGAGTCCCGCGAGCGGGGGCAGCAGCCCGGCCGTCGTGCGGACGACGTTCAGGTCCGCGAGCGCCGCCGGGAAGTTGCCGAGGCCGATGTTCGCCTCCGCGCGCAGGAGGATCAGCTCCTCGTTGCGGATGATCGGGATCGGCGTCGCCTGCTCGGGATAGAGGGTGAAGACGAGATCCGTCGGGATGCCGACCGCGATGCCGCCGGGCGCGTTGCGGGTCGGGATCGTCGCGGTCTTGGTGACGAAGCGGTTGTCGCGCGCCCCGCTCGCCTGGAGCTGCGCATCGGGGCGCAGGCTCGGGTGCGCGAGCTGGTCGGGCGCCGTCTGGCGGCTGATGCCGTTCAGCAGGTCGCCGGACGCCGCGGAGTAGACGTGGTAGACCCC
>JALOPO010000255.1 GCA_025453855.1 Gemmatimonadaceae bacterium | reverse complement strand
GCGGCGCGCGTGGGCGTCGCCTTCCAGGCGGTGGGGTGCGCGATGGGGGCCTACGAGCACGCGCTGCGCTACGCCACCGCACGGCAGCAGTTCGGTCGCCCCATCGGCGGCTTCCAGCTCGTGCAGATGATGCTCGTGCGCATGGCCGGCAACGTGACCGCGATGCTCGGCCTCGCGCTGCGCGCCGCGCGGCTGCAGGATGCGGGCGACGCCACCGACGCCCACAGCTCGCTCGCCAAGCAGTTCTGCGCCGCGAAGTGCCGCGAGACGGTCCAGCTCGCGCGCGAGCTGATGGGCGGCAACGGCGTGCTCCTGGAGCACGGTGCGGCGCGGCTCTTCTGCGACGCCGAGGCGATCTACTCGTACGAGGGGACGAACGAGATGACGGCGCTGGTCACCGGGCGCGCGCTCACGGGGCTCGGCGCCTTCACCTGAAGCAGCACGTGCGGCGCCCGACGGCACACGCGGGACGCGGCGAGCTGCCGCGTCCCGCGCACGAGAGTGCCCCCGGGGTGATTCGAACACCCGGCCAACGGTTTAGGAAACCGCTGCTCTATCCACCTGAGCTACGGGGGCGGGTTCACCAAAGATAACGGCCCCGTGGCCGCCGCCCGAAGGGCGAGACGGATGCCCGTCCGTCGCTGGTCACCGAGCCCGATCCGCGCCCTCCATCGGCCTGCGGCGCCCGCCTCAGCCCCCGGCGCGCACCATCTCGATGTGCGGGATCCCGTCTTCCACGTACGGCTCGCCCGCCGGCACGAAGCCGAGCGATCCGTAGAACGCCTCGAGGTAGCGCTGCGCACCGAGGCGGATCGATGCGCCCGGCCAGCGCATGGCGCATTCGGCGAGCGCGGCCTGCATCAGCGCGCGCCCGGCGCCGCTCCCGCGCGCCGATGGCGCCGTGACGCGCCGTGACCACGCGTCCGATCGCGGCCTCGGCGTAGTACACGCCCGGGGCGAAGAGGCGGGCGTAGGCGAGCAGCACCCGCGGCGCACCCTCGGCACGGGCCGCCGACTCGCCGAGGAGATGCAGCGCCTCGGCATCACGATCGTCCATGTCGAGGAAGACGCACTGCTGCTCGACGACGAAGACCTCACTCCGCAGCCGCAGCGCCGCATAGAGTGAACGCGGATCGAGCGCCTCGAAGGCGAGGCAGCGCCACTGGAGCACGCCCGCCGTCACGTGGGAAGGAGCGACTCGACGCGGCGTCCGGGGAGGAGCTCGCGACCGCCGAGCGCGATGAGCTCCATGAGGAAGGCGAAGCCCGCCACCTCGCCACCGAGGCGCTCGATGAGCCGCGCCGTGGCGCGCGCGGTGCCGCCGGTGGCGTGAGCTCCATGAGGAAGGCGAAGCCCGCCACCTCGCCACCGAGGCGCTCGATGAGCCGCGCCGTGGCGCGCGCGGTGCCGCCGGTGGCGAGGACGTCGTCGACGACCAGCACGCGCGCACCGTCGCCGAGCGCATCGGCGTGCATCTCGAGCGCGTCGGTGCCGTATTCCAGGGCGTACTCCTCGCGCTCCACGCGATGCGGGAGCTTGCCCGGCTTGCGCACCGGGACGAACGCGACCTCGAGGCCGAGCGCGATCGGCGCGCCGAAGATGAAGCCGCGGCTCTCGATCCCGACGACGTGCGTGATGCCGGCGCCGCGCCACGGGCCGAGCATCGCCATGATCGCCTGCGTGAAGCGCGCCGGGTCGGCGAGCAGCGGCGTGATGTCGCGGAAGACGATGCCCGGCTTCGGGAAGTCGGGGATGCGGCGGATGATCGTGTCGAGCGTCTCGCGCAGCGTGGGATGATGCGTCATGTGATGCCGGGCGCGCTCAGCGCAGGATCATGAAGGGATACGGCATCTCGGCGGGCGTCGAGGCCGGCGGGTCGTCGACGTCGGTGATGCCGCTCACGTTGGCCCCCTCGGGACCGCGGTAGAGCGCGCCGCGCAGCGCGACGAGGTGCGTGCGGATTCCCGAGGCCCGCACCTCCACGGTGCCGTCATCGAGGTTGCGCACCCACCCCGCGAGCCCCAGCCGGCGCGCCTCGGAGCGCACGAACCAGCGGAAGCCGACACCCTGCACGCGTCCGGCGACGATCGCGTGCAGCGTCCCGGCGGCGTCGTGCCCATCGGGAGGCGTGACGCGCGTCGTCATCCGGTCCCGGTCTCCAGCCAGCCGTGGCTCCCCACGAGCGGCACGAAGCGCATGTCGGCCACCGCCTCCTGTCGGATCCCCGCGGGGGTGCGCGTCACCATCCAGAGCGCCTGCTTCTCCCGATCCCCAACGGGGACGAGGAGTCGACCGTTGGGCGCGAGCTGGTCGATGAGCGGCATGGGCATCGCGGGCGCCCCCGCCCCGACGAGGATCGCATCGTACGGTCCGTACTCGCGCCAGCCGATCGTGCCGTCGCCGCACAGGTACGACACGTTCCGCACGCCCAGCTCGTCGAGCAGCCGGCGCGACGACTCGTGCAGCGCGCGCACGCGCTCGACGGTGAAGACCTGCGCCGCGAGCCGCGCCAGCAACGCGGTCTGGAAGCCCGAGCCGGTGCCGATCTCGAGGACGCGCTCCGTCCCGCGCAGCTGCAGCAGCTGCAGGTAGAGCGCGTGCACGTACGGCTGCGAGATGGTCTGCCCGGAGCCGATCGGGAGCGGCGCGTCCTCGTAGGCACGATGCCGCACGCCGGTGGGGACGAAGAGGTGACGCGGCACCGCATCGAAGGCCTCGAGCACCGCCAGGTCGCGCACGCCCTGGGCGGCGAGCGCCTCGATGAGTCGCCGACGCGGACCGCGAAGGTCCGGGCCGGGCGTCACGGCTCCCGCCACCAGGTGTGGGCCGCGTCGAGCATTGCGTGGTGGGTGAGGTCGAGATGCAGCGGGGTTACCGATATATAGCCGTCCTGCACGGCGCGGAAGTCCGAGTCGGGGCCGCCATCCCAGGCCGCCGACCCGCCCCCGATCCAGTAGATCGGCCGCCCCCACGGGTCCTGCATGCGCGCCAGCGAGTTGCTGTAGACGCGCTTCCCGAGCCGCGTGAGGCGTGCCCCCTGCACCGTTCCCGCGGTGCGCGGCGGGATGTTCACGTTGAGCAGCGTCCCCGTTGGCACGTCGAGCGCGGTGAGGTGACGGAGCAGCGCGGTGAGCGGCTCGATGAGGGCATCGAGCATCGTCACGTCGGCGCGCAGGTCGCCGCCGGCGAAGCTGAGCGCGATCGCGGGGACGCCGAGCGAGAGCCCCTCCATGGCGGCGGCGACGGTGCCCGAGTAGAGCACGTCCTCGCCCATGTTGCCGCCGTGATTGATGCCGCTCAGCACGAAGTCGGGGCGCTCCGGCATGAGCGCCTCGATGGCCAGCATCGCGCAGTCGGTGGGCGTGCCGTCCACCTGCCAGCGCCGCTCCCCGCGCCGCACGGGGCGCAGCGGATGGTGCAGCGTGAGCGAGTGGCTGGTCGCGCTCTGCTCGCGGTCCGGCGCGACGACGGTCACCTCACCGAGCGGCTCCGCGGCGCGGACCAGGCAGTCGAGGCCGTGGGCGAGGATGCCGTCGTCGTTGGTGCAGAGGAATCGCATGGCAGGAGACGCGAGGGTCGGAGCGCCCAGATGGTCGCGACGATGCGCGCCGCATCCGGGAGGGGACGGAAGTGGCTCGGCGGGCCGTAGCGCGTGGGGACGCGCACCTCGCCGATGCGTGCGCCGGCGCGCGCGGCGCGGATCACGAAGGCGGTCTCCGCCTCGTAGCGATCGCCGACGTGCGGCACCGCGCGCAGCAGCGCGGCGCGCATGCCGCGGAAGCCGCACTGCGCATCGCGGATCGGGCGACGCGCGCACCAGCCGATGAGGCGCGTCGAGATGCCGTTCGCGATGCGCCGCACGAGCGGCATCGCGCTCCCGCGGCGCGCGCGCACGCCGAGCACCAGGTCGTGCGTGTCGAGCGCGGCGAGGAAGGCGGGCACCAGCGACGCGTCGTGCTGGCCGTCGGCATCGAGCGTCACCACGCGCTCGACGCCGCGGTCGAGTGCGGCCGCGAAGCCCGCCCGCAGCGCCGCCCCCTTGCCGCCGTTGACGGCGAGACGCTCGACCACGTCGGCATGCGCCGCGGCGCGGGATGTGTCGTCACGCGAGCCGTCGTCGACGACGACGATCAGCACGGACGGCGCGGCGCGGCGCACGCCGTCGATCACCGCGCCCACCGTGGCGGCCGCCTCGTACGCGGGAATCACGCACGCGGCCGCGGGCGTCACGCGTCGCCGCCCTCGCGTCCCGCGAGCACGCGCAGGATGTCGCGCAGCTCGTCCTCGATCGCGCGCCACGTGTGCGAGCGCAGCGCGTCGCGCGCGACCGCGCGCTGCTCGCCGCTGCGACGCAGCTCGTCGAGGCGGCGCTTGGCCCCCTCGATCGTGTACTTCTCCACGTAGAGCAGCTGCTGCACGAGCTGGATGAGCTCCACCTCGCGGCGCTGGTAGACGCGGTTGCCGGAGCGGTTCTTGGCCGGGCTCAGGAAGCGGAACTGCCCTTCCCAGTAGCGGAGCACGTGCGGCTTGAGGCCGGTGAGCTGGCACACCTCGCCGATCGAGAAGAACTCCTGCACCGGATCCTTCACCACCGCCATCAGTCGGCCTCCGCCTTCAGCGCGCGCGCCATGAGCTCCTGCACCGCGTCGCGCGGCGCCATCCCCTCGAAGAGCACGCGATGCATCGCCTGCACGATCGGCATCTCCACGCCGCGGCTCTGCGCGAGCGCATACGCGCTCTGCGTCGTCACCACCCCCTCCGCCACCGTCTCGCGCGACGAGAGCACCTCGGCCACCGGACGCCCCTGGCCGATCTCGAGCCCGACGGTGCGATTGCGGCTGAGCGAGCCCGTGCAGGTGAGCACCAGGTCGCCGAGCCCCGCGAGCCCCGCGAAGGTCGCCGGTTCGCCGCCGAGCGCCACGCCGAGGCGCGTCATCTCGGCGAGCCCGCGCGTGATGAGCGCCGCCCGCGGGTTGAAGCCGAGCCCGAGCCCGTCGAGCACGCCGGTGGCGACCGCCATGACGTTCTTGATCGCGCCCCCGAGCTCCACGCCGATCACGTCGTGCTGCGTGTAGACGCGGAGCGCGGTGGAGGCGAAGAGCTGCTGCACCGCATGCGCCGCCTCGTGCGCCTCGCACGCCGCCACGACCGCCGTCGGCTGCCGCGCGGCCACTTCGGCCGCGAAGCTCGGCCCGGAGAGCGCGACCACGCGGCGTCCCGGGAGCTCCTGCGCGACCACGTCGGTCATCAGCGCGAAGCTGTCGCGCTCGATCCCCTTGGTCGCGACCACCAGCAGCGCGTCGTC
>JALOPO010000010.1 GCA_025453855.1 Gemmatimonadaceae bacterium | reverse complement strand
AGGCGATCACGGCCACGGCGCTCGCGCGCCTCGTCGACGCGGAGCGGATCGCGCTCGACTCCGGCATTGCCCGTCATCTGTCGCCGCTCCCGAACGCCGACTGGGCGGTACTGACACCGCGGCAGCTGGCATCGCACACCGCCGGCATCGTCGACTACGCCACGAACCGCGACCTGCCGGGGCTCTGGCGATCGGTGCGCGAGACGCGCCGCTACGAAAGCGCGACCGCCGCCCTCGACATCTTCGACGGCTCGGGCCTGCGCTCCCGTCCCGGGACTCGGTTCCTGTACTCGTCCTTCGACGTGAATCTGCTGGGCGCCGTGATGGAGGCGGTGACGGGCACCGCCTATCCGCAGCTGATGGACGCCCTCGTCTTCCGTCCACTGGCCGTTCGGAGCATCCACGCGCAGGGGGTCACCGATTCGAGCGCCCATGCGGTCTTCTACGATCTGCGCGATGGTCGCTGGCGGCCGTGGCGCCGCGTGGATCACACGTACAAGTGGCCGAGCGGGGGGCTGGTCGCGACGCCGTCCGACGTGGCGCGGATCGGCGGGGCGTGGTTCGACACCACCTTCATCCGCGCGGCGACGCGCGCGACGTTCTGGACGCCGCAGCGCCTCGCCGACGGGCGGATCAACGAGCAGTCGTACGCGCTCGGCTGGCGGGTGAGCCGACAGCCGCGGCTCGTCATCGACGGGTGCCCCGTGCTGCAGGTGCATCACGGTGGCGTATCGAAGGGGAGCTTCAGCTGGTTCGTGCTCTACCCGCAGCGACGGATCGCGGTCTCGCTCATGATGAACGGCCGCGCGCACACGTTCGGGGCGTTCGCCGGGGAGGAACTCGCGATCACGCGACTGGTGCTGCGCGCGACGACGATCGGTGGTGGGGACGACGGCCGGCGATGACACGCTGTGCCTCGCCAACCTACAGGTTCCGGATCCGCTCCCCCCGCCCCGCCGTCTCCGCCACCGTCGCGATCCGCGACGCCCGCGTCGGCGGCCGCTGCGCCTTCGCGATCCACCGCAGCACGTTGCGTCGATACGACGGCGCCGCCGCCTCGAACCACACGCGCGCCCCGCGTACCCCGTCGAGCGCCGCGCCCAGGTCGGCCGGGATCTCGAGCGCGTCGACTTCGGGGTACGCGTCCCATCCCCCGGACGCTTTCGCGAGCGCGATGGCGTGCCGCCCCGGCTCGGCAAGGCGCCCCTCGGTCTCGAGCCGCAGCGCGCGTGTGCGATAGCTCGCCGTCCATGCGTGCGTCCGCCGCGGGGTGATCAGTTGCATGGTGCGGTCGTCGTCGACCTTGCGCGCGACGCCGTCGATCCAGCCGAACGCGAGCAGCTCGTCGAGCACAGCGTCCTTCGAGACGTACGAAGCGCCCGTGTGCTTCCGGTAGGTGACGAGCCACACACCCTCGGGTTGCGCATGATGCGCGGCCAGCCACGCGCGCAATGCGTCGCGCGAGCGGACTTCGATCTTCGGATACCGGTCGGTGTCCACCATCGGGATCGGACTCCTGCGTGTCTCGTTGCGGCCCCGGCCGACGCTCAGCGCGACCGGACGGGCCGTGTCGTGGTCTCGCCCTCGAGCGCCCGCCACCCGAAGCGCAGCAGCGGCGCGGCGGCGACCGCGAAGTCGGCGAGCGTCGCAGGGAGTGACGGCGACCGGAGCTCGGCGGCCGCGATCGGGCGCACGACGATGAGCGACCGCAGGCGGAGCGCCTCCTGCACGCTCGCCGGCGCACGCTCGTACCCGCGCGGCCCGCGGACCATCGCGTCGCTCGTCTCGAGGGTGAGTCCCGACTCGGCAAGGGCCCGCACCATCCGCTGCCACGCCGTCGGCGCGGCCACGATGGCGGCACGCAGCCGCTGCAGTTGCGCCGTATCGGGCTGGTAGAACCCCACCGCGGCGAACGACCCGCGTGGCACCACCTGCACATAGAGCACGCCGGGCGACCGCTTCTCCCCCGTGCGCGTGAGGACCGCCGAGGCGTGCGTGTGGAACGGCGACTTGTCCGCCGAGAATCGGGTATCCCGGTTGAGCCGGAAGAGCGACCGCACCGGGTCACCCACCAGCGGCAGCCCATGGTCGATGCAGGCAGCCATCGTCTCGACGACGAGCGCCCGCATCGGCGCACGCACGTGTGCCTCGTACTCGGCCTTGTGCGCCGCCACCCACGCGCGATCCTGCCGCGCCGCCACCTCACGGAGGAAGGAGAGCCCGGCCGCCGGGAAACCGGTGAAGTCCGCCGGCTCGTCGAGCGACGGGCGTGACGCGGTGCGCGGCCGGGCGCGGGCCGATGCGGAGGTCGCGGGACGGGATGTCGGTCGAACCATGCCGATGGTGTCCGTGAATGCCGGGGTCAGGTGAAGGCGGCGAGCGCAGCGGGCGCGATGTCGGCCCGGAGCGCGGCGTGCTGGACGTCGGTGAGCGCCACACCGGCGCGGAGCGAGACGGCGCGTCGGCCGTCGAGCGCACCGATCGCCGCACCGTCCTCGAGGAGCACGCGCCCGGTCGCACGACTCGCGACCCGGGGCGCATCGTCGAGCACACCGGTGAGGTTGAGCGGGTCGGCCGCCGACAGGGCCACCAGTGAACCGGTGACGCCGCGAGCCTGCACCTCGCGCAGCAGCGGGATCGCCTCGGGAAGCGCGAAGTGCTCGCCGCCCGCCCCGGCGACGAAGTAGCCGCCACGCACCTCGCCACGCGCCTCGAGTCGGCGCAGCACGCGGAGCAGTTCGCCCCAACGCACGGCCGTCGCAGCGGGGCTGCTCTCCTGCTGGGCCAGCGGTCGCACCACGACGCCGTAGCGCCGCAGCAGCGCCCGGGCATGCCGCTCCACGGCGCGATCACGCGCCACGGGATCCGCCAGCGGCTCCCACGGTGGGAGCAGCGACCACCGACCGACATTCGCGTTCGCCAGTCGCACGAGCCGCGGCACGCCCCACTTGGCAGGGCGCGCGAGCAGCCCGCGCACCGCCGCGAACGCGTCGGCGGTGAGCATGCCGGCGCCGACCAGCTCGAGCATGGCGAGTTCGAGATGCGGCGCATCGAGGGGCGCGTCGATCCCTCGGTCTCCATCGCGCACGAGCGCGCGCTCGATCTGGCCAAGGAACGAGGGCCCGCGCCGGGTCAGCCAGTCGAGCAGCACCGCCGCGTGCGGCGAGGGAGCGTATGTGCGGCTCGCCTCGGACGACCCGGTGGCCGACGCGAAGGCTCGCCACGTGTCGAGATGTTCGGCGCAGAAGAGCGCGACCGGCGTCGTTCGCGTGAAGGGCGCGCGACGCTCGCCGTCATCGGTCGATCCGCCCGTCGGCGACAGACGCCCCCAGCCGAAGGCACCGCTGAGGCAGACCTCGTCGAGCAGATCGAGATCGTACCCGCCGACGCGGGCGGGGAGCACGCTCGCCTCCCACGCGCCGACCGGGAGCTCGATGCCGTCGAGACACGCGAGCGCCGCCACGACCCCCTCTCGGCCGCGTCGTCGCGCCGACGGTGTGAGGCCGTGCCACTCGAGGAGAAAGCGGCGGAACACCGCGATCGGCACCGCATCGATCTCGGCACGCAGCTGGTTGCGGGTCAGCCGCTCGATGCGCGCGAGGACGCGGCGCTCGCACCACGTCGGTTCGTCCGGCCGGACGGGGTCATGATGCCCACGCAGCACCGTCCCGCCCGCGACGAGGCGGTCGAGCGCCGCGCGCACCAGCGCCTCCGGCAGCCCGAGGGCATGGACGACGTCACCGACGGTCACCGGTCCGCTCGATTCGAGGCGGCCCGCGAGCAGTCGCGCGAGCGCCTCCGCCGGCTCGCACGGCGCTGGCGCGCCCCCGAGCGCCGACGCCGATGTGCGCGCGGCCGGATAGAGCGCCGCGAGTTCCGACCCGCGCTCCACCGCCCCCCACAACACCGCGCCACCGTCCGCCACGAGACGCAGGGCCCGGCCCGCATCGGCGAGCGCGGCGACGAAGGCGCCACCATCCGCCGTGCGTCCGATCTCGTCCTCGGTCAGGATGCCCGCTAGCTGCAGCTGCGCGGTCGCATCCTCGAGCGTCGCGAGATCCGGCGCCACCTCCCGTCGGACCCGCGCGACCGCCTCGGGGCGTACCGCCGTCTCCGACTCGACCCGCAGATGTCGGAGCGACGCGAGCGGCGACGGGGGCGCCCCCGACGCGGGCGCACGGACACCGCGTGTCCGGCGATCCATCAGCGCTCCACTGTCGAGGAAGGCCGGGGGACGCGCCGTCACGAAACCATACGCTGCCGGCGATGGAGCCGACGACTCCACGATACGTACGGTGATCGCGCCGCGCTCGAGCCGCTCGAGGAGCGAGGCGAGGCCATCCACGTCGCACGCGTCGTGCAGGCAGTCGTGGAGCGCCTGCCGCAGCAGCGGTTGCGTGCTCGTGGTCGCCTCCGCGATCACGGGGATCCGCGACGTCGCGGCACGATCCCGCACCACGGGCGCCCCCCCTGCTTCGCCTCCGTGCGGAGGGGACGGCCGACGACGGCCCGGGCGGGATCACCGCCGAGGACCGCGAGCAGCAATTCGTCCGCGTCGCTCCGCTGCAGGTGCGGCGGGACGCGGCGACCGGCACGCATGCGTGGGACCAGCAGGGCACGACTCGCCACCCAGCGCCAGCGGACCATGAACATCGGCACCTCGAGCACGGCGCGTCGGGCGAGCGCATGCACCGAGCCGGCGGGGACCAGCGTGACCAGCTCGCCGGGCGACACCGCGACGGCGCCGGGCACCGAGAGCAGCAGCCCGTCATCGGTCGCCGTCGCCTGCAGCTCGACCCCACCGCGCTCCATCAGCAGGTGCCGAAGCACCAGCGCCCACGCGCGGGAGATCCGCACGCCGACCGGCGCATGGACCACGAGGTGGCTCCCGCCCGAGTCGTCACGGAATCGCTCGACGACCACCGTCGACGCCGACGGGAGCACACCGAGCGCATCGCGCGTCGTGGCGAGATAGCCGACGAGCGCCCGCGCGACGTCCGCCCCCACGCCGGGCACCGTCACGAGCCGTTCGACCGCCTGCGCATCATCGCCGGTCAGCGCAGCCCGCACGGCGTGCACCGCCATCGACAGCTCGTCGGAGCGCGGCGGCTGTTCGCCGAACCAGACCGGCATGTAGGGTGCCTCGTCCGGCGCGCGCTCGACCCGGACTTCGCCCGCCCCGACCCGGAGCACCCGCCAGGTGCTGCTCCCCAGCTGGATGACGTGGCCCGGCAGCTGGTGGATCGCGAAGTCCTCGGCCACCGCCCCCACGACCACGCCATCGGGCTCGAGTCGCACCGTGTAGTCGCCGCTGTCGGGGATCGTCCCTCCCGACGAGAGCGCGGTGACGCGCGCGCCTCGGCGTGCGGTCAGCGTCGCGGTGACAGGGTCGAACGCGAGCAGCTGTCCGCGCCGTCCGCGCTCGGTCGCGAAGCCGTCGCTGAGCGCGGTCACGACGCGGTCGAAGTCGTCCCGGGCAAGCGCACGGTACTGGTGCGCTCCACGGACGAGCGCGAACAGTGCGTCCGCCGGCCAGGCGTCGGTCACGCACGCAGCCACGAGGTGCTGCGCCAGGACATCGAGCGGCGCCGCCGGCACCGTGACGCGGTCCAGCGTCCCCGCCGCGACGGCCTGCAGGGCGGCGACGCTCTCCACGAGATCGTCCTGCGTGAGCGGAATCACCCGACCCGTCGGGATGCCGCCGGCACGGTGATTCGCCCGCCCCACGCGCTGCAGGAGCGTGGCGATCCGCTTGACCGACCCGAGCTGCACCACGAGATCGACGTCGCCGATATCCAGCCCGAGCTCGAGCGAGGCGGTGGCGACGAGCGCCTGCAGCCGACCCGCCTTGAGCCTCGCTTCCGCGTCGAGCCGCAGTGCCGGGGCGAGCGAGCCATGGTGCGCCGCCACCACGTCGCGCCCCAATCGTGCACCGAGCAGATGCGCGACGCGCTCGCTGGTCCGACGCGAGTTCACGAACACGAGCGTCGTGCGGTGTCCCCGGACGAGCGCGGCGACCTGCTCGATGAGCGCGTCCCATCCCGCGGTCGTCGTCACGGCGCCGAGCGGCACCGGCGGCAGCACGATCCGCACGTCACGCGTCTGCGCATGGCCCTCGTCGACGATCGTGCACGGGCGCCCGGCACCGACGAGAAAGTCGGCCACCGCCTCGATGGGTGTCTGCGTGGCCGACAGGCCGATCCGCTGCACCGGTGATCCTCCCTGCGCCACGACGAGGGCATCGAGCCGCTCGAGCGAGAGGGCGAGGTGTGCCCCGCGACGATCCGGGGCGAGCGCATGGATCTCGTCGATGATCACGGTCCGGACGCCCCCCAGCATCGTGCGGCCGCCGACGGAGGTGAGCAGCGCGTACAGCCCTTCGGGGGTGGTGACGAGGAGGTGTGGAGGCCGCCGTACCATGCGGGCCCGCGCGGCCGCCGGGGTGTCGCCGGTCCGGACGGCCGTGGTGATCGCGGGCGCGTCGCCCCCGAGCCGTGCGACGATGCCCGCCAGCGGGGCGTCGAGGTTCTTCGCGACGTCGTTGCCGAGCGCCTTGAGCGGCGAGACGTAGAGGACCGTCGTGCGGTCGGGGAGCGTCGCGTCCGCCACGCCGCGCACGAGTGCATCGATGGCCACGAGGAAGGCTGCGAGCGTCTTCCCCGCACCGGTCGGCGCCGCGATCAGCGTGTGGTCGCCCCGGGCGATCGCGGCCCATCCCCGCGCCTGCACGCGCGTCGGGTCGCCCAACGTGGCACGAAACCACGCGACGGTCGCGGGATGGAACGACGACGGGAAGGCCGACGTCATGCCCGACGCATCCGCCGCACCCGCGCATGCGCGTCGACGAGCAGGTCGGCGGCCAGCGACCATGCCTCGGGCGTATCGAGCCAGACGCCGAGCCACCCCTTGGCACCGACGTACGGCGGCGCGAAGCACCGCGTGGGCTCCGCCTCGAGCATGAACGCCTGATTCGCGGGGCGGTCGTGCACCCAGACGGCCGGTCGGTCCCGGCCGGTCGCGCCCGTCGCGGGGGCGTACATCGCATACATGCGCCCGGCCACGCGATAGGTGGGCACCTCCCACGCGCGGACTTCCACCGTCCCCGCGAGTGCGAGACAGAGGGCGCGGAGCTGCGCGTCAGGCGTCACCACGGAGCCGCCCGCTCGTCGGGCGCGCGACGGCACGCTACCGCGCCCTGCCGGCACGACCACGACCGGCGGTGCCCCGAGCCCCACCGTCCGCCCCGTGCAGCAGTCGGAGCAGGAGCTCCGCGTGCTCGGTGCGAATCCGCTCGATCGGGCGGAGCGTGTCGAACTTGTCGAACGTCGTGAACATCTCCCGTTCGAGCGAGAGCGACACGACCGGGCCGAAGATCATGTGCTCGAAGCCAAGGCGCTCCGGTGCCTGGAACGACCCACGCGCGATCCCGTCGTCGATGATCCCGTTCATGAGGACATGCTGATGCATGATGAACTCGTCGTGGAACGCGCGGGCGACCGCCGGAATGGTCCGCGACACTTCGGCGATCAACGGCGCCATGCGGCCGCAGGCCGAGTCGATGTTGATGCGATAGACGGCGTGTATCGCCCGGCGGAACCGTTCGTCGTCGTCAAGCGTCGGATCGGCCCGGATCGCCGCCAACTCGGCGATGGCCTCGTCGAATCCGTCGGTCGCGCAGGCGACGAAGAGCGCCTCCTTGGTCGGGAAGTGGTGGTAGAGCGACGCTTTCTGCATGCCGCACGCCTTCGCGAGTTGGCTCATCGACGTGCCCGCGTAGCCTCGCTGGAGAAAGAGCGTCGTCGCCTCGTCGATGATCTGACGGCGGCGGGAGAACCCGTCGAGCTCGTGGTCGGGCTGCAGCATGCGGTGTGATCAAGAGCGGTGGACGTGACCGGGAGACCGACCGGTCGGTCGGCCCCCCGGCAAACGTAGCGTACCGCCCGGGGCGCCCGGCCTCAGACGCCGCGGACCGGTCGCGGCTCGCGACGCCGCACGCGCGCCCGCACCCACGCCCCGAGCTCGTCCCACACGCCGGCCGCCCCCCCGGGCTCACCGACGTCGTCCGGACGCCGCACCCGGAACCAGGCCGCATACATCGCCGGGAGCGAGAACAGCGTCAGCACCGTCGCGACCAGGAGCCCACCCATGATCGCGATCGCCATCGGTCCCCAGAACGCACTCGAGGTCAGCGGGATCATCGCGAAGATCGCCGCCGCCGCCGTCAGCACGATCGGACGGGCGCGCCGGACCGTCGCCTCGACGATCGCGGTCCACGTGGGCGCGCCGGCACGCACGTCCTGCTCGATCTGATCGACGAGGATCACCGAGTTGCGCATGATCATCCCGGCCAGCGCGATCACCCCCAGCTGCGCGACGAAGCCGAACGGTGCCTGGAACAGGAGCAGCGCCAGCACGACACCGATGAGCCCCAGCGGCGCCGTCAGGATCACCAGCGCGACCCGCGAGAGGCTCTGCAGCTGCACCATCAGCACGGTCACCATCACGAGCAGCATCAGCGGCAACACCGCCACGATCGACCGCTGCCCCTTGAGACTCTCCTCCACCACGCCACCGGTCTCGATGCGGTAGCCGGCCGGCAGCGAGGCGCGAACCGCGGCGAGCGCGGCCTCCACCTGGGCGCTGACCTCCGGCCCCTGGGTGCCGTCGGCGATGTCGGCGCGGACCGGGAGCACGACATCGCGACTGCGACGCCAGAGCTGCCCCTCCTCGAGCTCGTACCGGACGGTCGCGACCTGCCCGAGCGGTACCGTCCGACCGAAGGCCGTCTGCACGGGAATCGCCTCGAGCGCCCCCGGATCACGACGCTCGTGCTCCGGGGCTCGCGCGACGACGTCGATCAGCTCCGTCCCCTCGCGCACCTGCGTCACCGGATACCCGGCCAGCGTGCTCTGCACCGCCCCCGCCACCTCGGTCGGATCGGCCCCCACGGCCCGCAGCCGGGCGGCGTTCAGGCGCAGTCGGGCCACCTTGGTCCGTTCACCCCACTGGAGATGCACGTCCCGCACGTGCGGATTCGCCCGCATGACGTCGCGCACGGCCTCCGCGATCGTGCGCACCGAATCGGGATCCGGCCCGAGAATCCGGAACTGCACCGGATAGCCGACCGGGGGGCCGTTCTCGAGTCGCGAGACACGGGTCCGGATGTCCGCGAAGTCGCGGTCGAGTGTCGCCTGCAGTCGGGTCGCGAGCGCCGCCGATGCGTCGAGCGAGGCCGTCTGGATGATGAACTGCGCGTAGGCGAGGTTGCGCGGCTCCGGATTGAGGGCGAGGAAGAAGCGCGGCGACCCGCCACCGATGTAGCTCGTGAACTGCGTGATGCTCGTATCCGCCGACAGCACGCGATGCACGCGCTCGGCGTAACCGCGGGTCGCCGCGTAGCTCGCACCGGCCGGCAGCTCGAGCTCCACCAGCACCTCGCGTCGCGACGACGACGGGAAGAACTGCTGCGGCACGAGACTGAAGCCCGCACCGGCGAGCACGAAGGCGGCCACGGTCGCCCCGATCACCGCCCCCCGATGCGCGACGCACCAGTCGACGGCCGCGCGGAACCGGCGGTACCGAGGGGTGTCGTAGGTGCCATGCGCGGCATGCACCGCCGGCGGTCGGAGAAAGCGG
The DNA here is from genome assembly GCA_025453855.1 of Gemmatimonadaceae bacterium. GTDB lineage: Bacteria > Gemmatimonadota > Gemmatimonadetes > Gemmatimonadales > Gemmatimonadaceae > JALOPO01. The sequence goes on along the minus strand of JALOPO010000010.1, from coordinate 4,680 downwards.
AACGCCAGATACGGCGTGAAGAGCACCGCGACGACCCACGAGGCCAGCAGCGCGACCATCACCACCCAGAAGATCGCGCCCGTGTACTCGCCCGTCGACGAGGCCGCGAGGCCGACCGGCATGAAGCCCGCCGCCGTCACGAGCGTCCCGGAGAGCATCGGGAAGGCCGTCGACGTCCACGCGTACGACGCGGCCCGCCAGCGGTCCCACCCCGCCTCGAGCTTCACCATCACCATCTCGACGGCGATCATCGCATCGTCGACCAGCAGGCCGAGCGCGATGATCAGTGCGCCGAGCGAGATCCGGTGGAGGCCGATGTCGAGCAGCGCCATGACCACGAACGTCGCCGCGAGGCACACCGGGACGCTCATCGCGACGATCACCCCGGTCCGCAGGCCGAGACTGACGAAGCTCACCAACAGCACCACCAGCAGCGCCTCGCCGAGTCGGAGCAGGAAGTCGTCGACCGACTCCTTGACCGCTGCCGGCTGATCGGAGACCTGTTCGATGCGAACGCCGAGCGGAAGCGACTGCTGGATGGCGGCGATCTCATCGCGGAGGGCCTGCCCGAGCGCGAGGATGTCACCGCCCTCCACCATCGACACGGCGAAACCGACCACGCGCTCGCCGTCGTGATGCATGGTGTACTCGGCCGGATCGACCGGGCGTCGCACGATCGTGGCGATGTCGCCGAGCCGGAGCGTGCGCCCGCCGGGGGCGGCGATCATCACCTCGCGCAACGCCGCCTCGGAACTCGGCGCCGCATCCAGGCGCACCGCGACCCGATCGGTGCGCGTCTCGGCCACCCCCGACGGCATCACGAGGTTCTGCCGACGGACCGCGTCGAAGATCGCGCCGGCCGGGAGGCCGAGTCGCGCCAGGCGCGCCGTCGACACCTCGATGTAGATGCGCTCGTCCTGCACGCCGACGAGCTCCACGCGGCTCACGTCGCGGACGCGCAGGAGTCGCTGTCGGACCTCGAGCAGGATCGGCCGCAGCTCCGCGTCGGTGAAGCCCTCACCGTGCACGGCGTAGATCGAGCCGTACGTGTCGGCGAAGTCGTCGTTGAAGAACGGCCCCACCACCCCCTGCGGCAGAGTGCCGCGCAGGTCGCCCACACGCTTGCGCACCTGGTACCAGACGTCCGGGACGGCCTCCGCCGGCGTGTCGTCGCGCAGGTTGACGTACAGCACGGCCTGTCCCGCCTGCACCTTGCTCGTGACGTTGTCGAAGTACGGCACCTCCTGCAGTGACCGCTCGATGCGATCGACGACGCTCTGCTCCATCTCGCGCGCCGTGGCGCCGGGCCACGCTGCCGCGACGATCATCGTCTTGAGTGTGTACGTCGGATCCTCGCTCCGCCCCAGCCTGAAGAACGCGGCCGCGCCGGCGGCGAGGGTCAGGACGAGCAGGAAGACGACGAGCACCTGGTGCCGCAGGCCCCACTCGGAGAGGTTGAAGCGGGCCGGGCTCGTGGCATCAGCGGTCGAGGCGGGGCCCGATGCGGTCGGGTCGTGCGGCGGCACGGGTGCGTCAGGCCCCGCCGTGCCTGGACCATGGGGTGCGAGTGGCAGCGGCGGCATCATGGCAGGCGCCCCTCCCACGGCGTCACGACGAGCGTGCTGTCGAGTCGATGGGCACCGGCACTGACGACCTGCTCGCCGCGGGCGAACGCGCCCCGCACGACGATGTCGCCGTCGCCCATCCGCACCACATCGACCGGCCGGAAGCGTACGCGATCGCGGCTCGTGGCGAGGACCCAGACACCCGGCCGACCGCCACGTTGCACGAGCGCCGACGCGGGAAGCTGCGTCCCGTCGATCGCATCCGACCGGGTGAAGGTGACGGTGGCGCTCTGGCCGAGCCGCGGCAGGTCCCTGCGCGCCCCCGTGACGAGCGCGAGTCGGACGCGATAGGTCCCCGTCGCCGGATCCGCGGCCGGCGCGACCTCGCGCACCGTCGCGGCGATGGGCGCGCGCGTCGGCGCATCGTCCAGCCCTGTCACCTCGGCGCGGTCGCCGATCCGGATCGCCAAGATCCGCCCTTCGGGCACGTCGATCGCCACCTCCACGCCGCCGTCGCGTGCGATGGTCGCCACCGGCTGCCCGGGGCCGACGACCTGCCCGACTTCGGCGAGCACCGCGGTGACCACCCCCGCCGCCGGTGCGATGAGCGTCGTGTAGCCGGCGCCGTTCTGGGCGGTGGCGAGTCGGGCGCGCGCATCGTCGAGGCGGGAGTTGGCCGCCGTCGCGAGCGCCTCGGCGCGCTCCAGCGCCGCATCGGGCACGATGCGCTGCTGATGCAGATCACGGGCACGCACGAGGTCGGCGTTCGCCGTCTGTGCATCGGACTCCGCCGCCCGCACCGCCGCGCGCGCACTCGCGACCGCGAGAGCGAAGTCGCCCGCGTCGAGTCGCGCGATCGGCGCACCGGCACGCACGGGCGCTCCGACCTCGGCGAGACGGGCGACGATCCGCCCCGGCACCTGGAAGCTCACCGCCGCCTCGATGCGCGGGACCACGGTCCCGGCATACCGATCGACCGCGCGCCGGGGGGCCGTCGTGCTGTCACCGACGGTGACGGTGCGGACCGGCGTCGCCGGAACGGCCGCGCGTTCGGGTGACGAACAGCCGACGACGACGGCTGCGGACGAGGCGACCAGCGCGGTGACGCGCGGGCCCGCTGCGGAGCGGAGCGTCACGGCGCGATGGAACGAACGGGGGGACATGGAAGGCTCCGTGGAAATCGGGTCGCTGATCAGTGCAGGGCGTCGAGGGTCGCGGTGGCGCGATGCCACTCGAGACGTGCGAGGTGGTAGCGCAGTCGGCCGCCGATCACCTGATCGCGGGCGGCGGCGACCGCGGCGATGCCCTGTGTGGTTTCGAGTGTGCCGCCGATGCCGACCCGCACCCGGCGTCGGGCCTGCTCGAGCTCCTCGAACGCGAGGGCGAGCTGGGCATCGGCGACCGCAAGCGCCGCCGTCGCGCGGCGCAGCTCGACGCGAGCCCCCTCGATCTCGCGCGTCGCGCGGAGCGTCACCTCGTCCGCCAGCGCCGTCGCGATGCGCATGCGTTCGGCGTCGAGGCCGCCGCGATGGCGTCGCGACAGGCCGTCGACGAGGGGGATCGAGGCCTGCACCCCGACCCGGTAGACGGCCGGCAGCGTCCCGGCGGTGACGCCGATCGCCTGGTACTCGCCGAAGGCGCTGATGCGCGGCAGGTACTCGAGCTGCCGTGCCCGCACCGCCCCATCGGCGGCGCGTCGGCGTGCGGTGCCCGCGACCACGTCGGGACGTCGCGCGACGAGGTCGCGAACGGCCATCGCCGTCATGGTGTCGATGGCATCCGGCACCGACGCCGGCGATCGCAGCGAGTCGCGCACCTCCGGCACGCCATCAGTCCCGATGCCGATGGCGAGTCCGAGCTCGAGTCGCGCCTGCGCGCGCGCGGCCCGCGCATCGGTCAGCCGGGCTGCGGCAGCGGTGACGCCCAGCCGCGCGCGCGTGAGATCGATGTCGGTGACCTCACCGACGCGGCGTCGCGCCGCGACCTCGATGAGCACGGCCTGGGCGAGCGCGCTGTCGGCGAGTCGCCCGTCGAGGGCCGCCTCGGTGGCGAGCAGCTGGAAGTAGCGGGACGCCGCGAGTGTCGCGATGCCATCGCGCCCGGCTTCGGCATCCCCCGCCGCGGCGCCGGCCGAATCGCGCTGGGCCCGCCAGCGTCGCCACGCGGCGGGATCGAGGAGCGCCTGCTGCACCCGGATCCCGGCGGAGTAGACGCTGAACGGATCGGAGGCGGCGCTGGGGCCGGGAAAGCCGAAAGCGGCGAGGTTGAGCGTCTGGCGCAACGCCGAGGCATCGAGCGAGACGAACGGCAGCAGCGGTGTCGCGGCGAGGTCGGCGGCGTGTGCCGCGATGCGGGCGCTGCTGCGGGCGACGCGGCTGGCGGGCGCGGTGTCGCGAGCGAGGCGGACGACGACGGCGACCGAGGTGATCGGATCGCGCGTCGGGCCGGCGTGCGGCCGACCGGTGGGCTGCGCCGAGAGGGCTGGCGCGCCCAGCGCTGCGACGGCGACGCCGCCTCGCAGGAGCGTGAGTGCGAGCGCCGCTGGGCTGGGTCGGCGGTGGACGAGCGCGACGAGTCGAGTGCGTGTCACGGAGACGGCCGGGGTGCGGACCAGCGGCCCGGGCGCGGGCCGCGCCCTACCGAACGGTCGGTCTATGGCCGCCAATCGTATCTACCGACCGGTCGGTCGTCAATCAGAGGCGTGAGCGGGCACGCGGCCGGGCGCAGGCTGCCCCGGTGAGCGGATCAGGCGATCCGTGCGACGGCGACGAGCACCGGGCGATCGTCGGTCGCGATCGAGGCGACGCGCTGTGCCGGGAGGTCGACCCCGCTCCCGACCGCTGGATCGCGAGGGCCGGCTCCCGCACGGATCGTCCGCAAGGTGCGGCGCGGGCCCGCCCGTCACCGCAGAGTGACGTCGGTCGTGCAATGGGCGACCGTCCCCGTGGTGATCCCCCGGTGACCACAACGACAAAGGCCGCCCCATGCGGAGCGGCCTAAGTCGTTGTCCTGCAACGTCGGGACGGCGGGATTCGAACCCGCGACCCCCTGAACCCCATCCCGATCTCGCCTAGATGAAATCGCGTTCTCACGAGGGGCGGCGAGCGCGAATCGC
>JALOPO010000254.1 GCA_025453855.1 Gemmatimonadaceae bacterium | reverse complement strand
CGGCCCGTCGCGCACGTGGCGGGCGGGCGCGCTAGCTTCGCCGGCGTGATCGCGCCGCTCCGCGAGGCCCAGCGCAAGGGGCTCCACCTCTCCACGACGGTGATCCCGCTCGCGCTCGCCTGGCCGCTCCCGCAGCGCGCGATCGCGGCGCTGCTCGTGGCGATGTGCGGCGTGGCGGTGGTGGTGGAGGTCGCACGCCGGCGCAGCGCGTCGTTCGGCGCCCGGTTCGAGCGCATGGTGGGGCGGCTGCTGCGCGAGCACGAACATGCGCGCATCACGACGGCGCCCGCGGATGCACCGGCGCACACGGTGGCGCACGCGGCGGCGCGCGCGCCGGGCGCGAGCGCCGTCACCGGCGCGACCTGGTTGCTGCTCGCCCTCGCCGCGTCGGCGCTCGTGCTCCCGGCGCCGGCGGCGATCGCCGCCACGTGGGCGGCCGGCGTGGGCGATGCGCTGGCCGCGCTCGCGGGGCGCGCCTGGCGACGGTGGCGCCCGGGCACCGGCAAGACGGTCGCCGGTTCCGCCGCCTGCCTGCTGGCGACGGCGGTCGGCGCGTGGTGGCTGGCGGGCTTCGCGCCGCTCGTCGCGCTCGCCATCGGCGCCGGCGCGGCGCTGGCCGAGCGTCCCGCGATCGCGCTCGACGACAACGTGCGCGTCGCGGCCGGTGCGGCGGCGGTCGCGCTGCTCGCGCTCCGCATCGCCCCCGTGTAACGGGCCAACGCAGCGGGCCGGTGCAGCGGGCCGGTGCAGCCGGCGATCGGCGCGGCGTGTGCGGCGCGCGCGGGCGCCGTGCGGTCGCGGGCGTAGATTCGCCCCATGCCTGACACGCCGGCCACGCCGCGACTCTTCCTCGTCGACGGCTACGCGCTCATCTATCGCGCGTTCTTCGCGCTCATCAACCGCCCGCTGACCACGAGCAAGGGCGAGAACACGAGCATCGCCTGGGGGATCGCCAACTTCCTCACGCGGCTGCTCAAGCAGCACCGCCCCGAGTACCTCGGCTGGGTGCACGATGCGGGGGCGAGCTTCCGCGACGAGCTCTACCCCGACTACAAGGCGACGCGCGAGAAGCTCGCCGACGACCTGCAGGCCGACTTCGATCGCGGCATCGAGCACGTCTGCCGCATGCTCGACGCCTACGGCATCCCGGTGCTCGCGCGCGAGGGCTACGAGGCCGACGACGTGATCGGGACGCTCGCGCACAAGGGGGTGGCGGCGGGGCTCGAGGTGGTCGTGGTGAGCGGCGACAAGGACTTCCACCAGCTCGTGCGCCCGGGCGTGAAGCTCCTCAACCCGGGACGCGGCGGGCCGGCCTCGGTCGACGAGCACTGGGTCTCGGTCGACAACGGGAGCGAGCGGCTCGGCATCCCGCCCGAGCGCACCATCGACTACCTGGCGCTGGTCGGCGACGCGAGCGACAACGTCCCCGGCGTCCCCGGCATCGGCGAGAAGACGGCGGTGGAGCTCATCACCACCTACGGCGATCTCGATGCGATCCTCGCGCACGCGGCCGAGATCCCCAAGAAGCGCCCGCGCGAGGCGCTCCTCGCGCACGCCGACAAGGCGCTCCTCTCGCGCACGCTGGTCACGATCCACACCGACGCGCCGGTCGACCTCGACCTCGACACGCTCCGCTTCCACGCTCCCGACGTGGCGCGGCTGCGGCAGGTCTACGTGGACCTCGAGTTCGGCTCGCTGGCGCGCGCCCTCGGCGAGGGCGCCGACGCGCCGTCGACGGCCACCGCCGAAGGCGATGCGCTGGCGGTGGAGCCGGCGGCGCTTCCCCCCGACGATCCGCGCCTCTCGTTCGACGTCGAGGAGCATCCGCTGGCGCACGTCCCGCTGCGCTACACGACGGTCACCACCACCGCGCAGCTCGCGACCTGCGTGGCGCGTTGTCGCGAGGTCGGGATGATCGCCTTCGACACCGAGACGGTGCTCGACGAGGGGGCGCCCGGCACCGTGAACGCGCAGCGCTCGTCGCTGGTCGCGATCTCGCTCGCCACCGCGGCGGGCGAGGCATGGTACCTCCCGTTCGCGCATCGTGTCGCGGGGGCGGCGCAGGGCGACCTGCTCGCGGGCGACACCGTGCCGGCGATCGAGCCCGCCCCCGAGAACCTCCCGCCGCTGCTCGATGCGGCGTGCGCCGAGCTGCGCGCGATGCTCGAGGACACGACGGTGCGCAAGACGGCGCAGCACGCCAAGTACGACCTGCTCGTGCTGCGGCGTGCCGGCGTGGAGCTCCGCGGGCTCGACTTCGACCCGATGCTCGCCAGCTACGTGCTCGACCCCGGGCGGCGCTCGCACGGCCTCGACGCGCTCGCGCTCGAGGTCTTCGGCCATCGCATGGTCTCGTACGAGGAGGTCGCCGGCAAGGGGAAGGCGCAGGTGGGCTTCGACCGCGTGCCGGTGGACAGGGCGGCCTACTACTCGTGCGAGGACGCGGACTACACGCTGCGGCTGCGGCTGCACTTCGCGCCGCTGGTGGAGGCGAGCGGGATGGCGACGCTCTTCCGCGACGTGGAGATGCCGCTCGTCTGCGTGCTCGAGGACATGGAGTGGGCGGGGATCGCGGTCGACGTCGAGCACTTCGCGTCGCTCAAGGCGCGCTTCGCGGGCGAGCGGCAGCGCGTGGAGCGGGAGATCTTCGAGGCCGCGGGCGAGGAGTTCAACGTGAACTCCAATCCGCAGCTGCGCCGCATCCTCTTCGAGAAGCTGCAGCTCCCGATCAGGAAGAAGACGGCGACCGGGCCGAGCACCGACGCGAGCGTGCTGCAGGAGCTGGCCGACGAGGGGCACGTGCTCCCCGGGCTCCTCATGGAGTACCGCGAGCTGTTCAAGCTCGAGGGGACCTACCTCGACGCGCTCCCGCAGCTCGTCGACCCTCGCGACGGGCGCATCCACACGACGTTCAACCAGACCGTCGCGCAGACGGGGCGCCTCTCGTCGAGCGATCCGAACCTGCAGAACATCCCGATCCGGCGCGAGCTGGGACGCGCGATCCGCAAGGGGTTCGTCGCGCCGCCGGGCGCGCTGCTCTTCGGCGCCGACTACTCGCAGATCGAGCTGCGGCTGCTCGCGCACCTCTCGCAGGATCCGGCGTTCGTGTCGGCCTTCAACGCCGGCGGCGACATCCACCGGCAGACGGGGGCGGTGATCTTCGGCGTGCCGGTGGAGCAGGTCACGCCCGAGATGCGCGCGCGCGCGAAGACGATCAACTTCGCCACGATCTACGGGCAGGGGCCGCGCGCGCTGTCGCTGCAGCTCAAGATCGCGTTCGCGGAGGCGAAGGGGTTCATCGAGATGTACTTCGAGCGCTTCGCGGGCATTCGTGCCTACCTCGACCGGCAGGTGCAGCTGGCGCGCGAGACGGGCTACGTGGAGACGATCTTCGGGCGGCGGCGCTACGTGCCGGAGCTCAAGGACCGCAACTTCAACGTGCGCGCGTTCGGGGAGCGCGTGGCGCAGAACGCGCCGATCCAGGGATCGGCGGCGGACCTGATCAAGATCGCGATGCTGCGGATCGCCGAGCGGCTGAAGCACGAGGGCGAGGGGGCGCGCATGCTGCTGCAGGTGCACGACGAGCTCGTGTTCGAGGTGCCGGAGGGGGCGCTCGAGGCGGTGCGGACGCTCGTGGTGCACGAGATGACGCATGCGGCGACGCTCTCGGTGCCGCTCGTCGTCGAGACGGGCGCGGGGCGGGACTGGCTCTCGGCCAAGTGAGCGTGCTTCCACGTCCGGTGCGGGGCGCGCGCGGCGCCGCCGTCGCGCGACGCGCGTGCTGCGCACGCGATCGTCGCGCTCGTGGCGGCGCTGCGCGCGCCGTCGGGCGTCGCGTGGCGCGTGCCATGGTGGGGGGCGGGCTGGGTGCGGCTGATGCGCGCTGGCCCTTCCGCCTCCGCCCCCGGCGCGACGCGCGCGCTGCGCGCGCGATCGTCGCGCGCGGGGGCGAGGCGGAAGGGCGGCGCTCCGGCCGTGCGTGCGGCGGGA
>JALOPO010000253.1 GCA_025453855.1 Gemmatimonadaceae bacterium | reverse complement strand
GGACGACGACCGGATGAACAAGCTGCTGGAGGAGCAGGGGACGCTGCAGGAGCGCATCGACGCGCTCGACCTCTGGAACCTCGACAACAAGATCGAGGTCGCGATGGACGCGCTCCGCACGCCGCCGGGCGACGCCGACGTGACGCGCCTCTCGGGCGGCGAGAAGCGTCGCGTCGCGCTCTGCCGCGTCCTGCTCGAGCAGCCCGACATGCTCCTCCTCGACGAGCCGACGAACCTACTTCCTGGACAACGTCGCCAAGTGGATCCTCGAGCTCGATCGCGGCAAGGGGATCCCGTGGGAGGGGAACTACACCGGCTGGCTGACGCAGAAGAGCGAGCGGCTCGCGCAGGAGGAGAAGCAGGCCAGCGCGCGGCAACGCACGCTCGAGCGCGAGCTGGAATGGGTGCGCATGGCGCCGCGCGCGCGGCAGGGAAAGAGCAAGGCGCGGCTCCAGGCCTACGAGGAGCTGGCCAGCGAGGCGCAGCAGGAGCGCGTCTTCGCCAACGAGATCATCATCCCCCCCGCGCCGCGCCTCGGCAACGACGTGGTGATCGCCGACAAGGTGCGCAAGGCGTTCGGCGACAAGCTTCTCTTCGACAACCTGAGCTTCCAGTTGCCGCGCGCCGGGATCGTGGGCGTGATCGGCCCCAATGGCGCCGGCAAGACGACGCTCTTCCGCATGATCACCGGCACCGAGCAGCCCGACGCCGGCTCCCTCCGCCTCGGCGACACGGTGCAGGTGAGCTACGGCGACCAGACGCGCACGCTCGAGGGGAAGCGCACGGTGTGGGAGGAGATCTCGGGGGGCAACGAGCTGGTGACGGTCGGCAAGCGCGAGATCAACTCGCGCGCCTATGCGAGCTCGTTCGGCTTCCGCGGCAGCGACCAGCAGAAGCTCACCGCCAATCTCTCCGGCGGCGAGCGCAATCGCCTGCACCTGGCGAAGACGCTCATGGCCGGCGGCAACCTGCTCCTGCTCGACGAGCCGACGAACGACCTCGATGTCGACACGCTGCGCGCGCTCGAGGTGGCGCTGCTCGACTTCTCCGGCTGCGCGGTGGTGATCAGCCACGACCGCTGGTTCCTCGACCGCATCGCGACGCACATCCTCGCCTTCGAGGGTGACAGCGAGGTGGTCTGGTTCGAGGGGAACTTCGGCGCGTACCACGAGGACCTGAAGCGGCGCAAGGGAGTCGACGCGGACCAGCCGCACCGGATCAAGTACAAGCCGCTGGTGCGGAGCTGAGGGACGCGGCGCCGACGGGTATCGGTGCCGGACGAACAGCGGGACCGCGAAGGGCGCGATGGAAACGACGAAGGCGCGAAGGTGGGCATCCGGCGGAGTCATGCGCCGGGCCAGCTTCGTGCCCTCGTTCGTATTCGACTGTCTGCCCTGCTTCGTCGGATGCGACAGACGATCCGATCAGCCGACGGACGCGGGCAGCGCTTCGCCGAGCCGCTCGAGCGCGAGGCGCAGCAGCCGGTCGTCGAACAGCCCCTGCTTGCGTCGCGCCGCCGCGGCACCGGCTGGCCACGCGTCGAGGCCCTGACGAATGCCCTCCACCGTCGCCGCCACGCCGCACTCGGAGAGCAGCCAGTCGACCGTCGCCAGCAGCTCCAGCCCAAGCGGAGACTCAAAGCCGTCGATGATCTCGCTCGTGTGCGTCAGCGCCGGACGGAAGGGGTCCATGACCGCCGTGTCGAGATAGGCGTGCAGCGCGTCGGCCTTGCCGTCCTCAAAGCGGATCTCATCGAGCGGCCCCGCATCGCTGAGTCGCTTGTCGCAATGCAGGTAGCTGCCGTCGAGGCCGTCGAGCAAGTGGCGAAGGCGGTCGGAGTACGGCCCGTACTTGTTCGCCTGGAAGCGCAGGTCGAGCGGGTCGGGCGCGCCGACGGTCACGATGGACCGGTGCAGGAACCACGCGAGCTTCTGCACCTCGAGATTGGTGCAGTCGAGCCCCGGGATCGAATAGCGCCGCACGAGTTCCGCCACGAGCGCCCGCGCGGGCGTGAGCGTCTCCACGCCGCTGCGCTTGGGCGCATTCAGATAGCGGTCGGTCGGCTCGTAGACGATGAACTCCACCTCGGGAAGCATTGCCGCCGCCGCTTCGATCTCCGGCCGGACCTGCGCCCACTGCAGGCCGCCGTTGCCGCAGCCGAGCGGCGGGAGGGCGATCGAGCGGATGCCGTTGGCGCGAACGACGCGGACCAGATCCTGGAGGCCGGTCCGCACCCACTCGAGGCGCGACGGTTGCCGCCAGTGCTTCTTGGTCGGGAAGTTGATGATCCAGCGCGGACCGACGAGCGTCCGGAGGTCGGAGGTGAACATCTCGCCGACCCGGATCGCACCCTGCTGCGCCGCCTGCTCGTAGGCGCGCGTGTTCTCCGGGAACGCGTCTCGGAACATCAACGCGATCCCCTTGCCCATCACACCGACTTCGTTGACGGTGTTGACGAGCGCCTCGGCGGGTGCTTCGAGCAGGTTGCCGGTGGCGAAACGGATCATGAGAAGAAGTAGTGCGGACGGCTGACGACCTTGAGCGCGAGCTGGTGATCGTTCACCAGCTGTTGCAACGGCGCGCGTTGCGCATCGCCGTGGCAGACGATGCCAGCCAGGCGCGACGCCGGCAAGCTGCCATGAACCAGCGCCTCGGCCTGGTAGCGCTCCATGCGCCCAGGATCGTCCGGGTCACGCCGGAAGTTGCCGGACCGCAGGACATCCCAATCGACGGTGGCGAGGCCGTCGACGCCGGACGTGAAGCGCGCCGCCACCATGAACGCGTGGCGATCGGCCACGACGCATGGCACCCCGGCCGCGACAAGGTCCGGGAGCTTCGCCACGAACATCACGATGTCGGGCATAGGTACCCGGGGGACACCGCCGCGGCCCGTCCTGATGTTGTACAGCATCGGCGAGCGCGGGGTGAAGTAGAAGGGGATGTAGTCGCTCAGCGTCCCGCCCGGGGGCACAGGAACCTTGCGGCTATGCCGTCGGTCGATCAGCTCGACGTTGCCGATGTTCCGAAACGTCGGATCGAACGACGCCGAGTTCCGGCAGTGCAGCCCGTGGGCCAGAATCCACGGCACGTTCTCGATGTGGGTGATCCGGAAGATCAGGCCGCGGTCCGCCGACAGGTCGCGCATCTCTGGGTGGGAATCTGCGCCACCATCCTCCGACGGGGCAACGGGTTACCCGAGTACCGCGCAGCGGTGTCGTGAACGGAACGTCGCATGGGCCGATGCGGCGCTTCTGTTCGCTCACCGCGCGCGCCGCGTCCGCCCACCGCCCCGCTTGGCATCCCCGGACGACGGCGCGACCGCGCCATCGCCCGCCTCGCCCGCTTTCGCGATCGCCACCCCGAACAGCGCCGACAGATCGACCCCCGCCAGCGCATTCGCCGGCGGCTCCCCCGCCGCGCCGAGCGGCATCGCCGTTGCCGCACCGGTCAGCAGCCCGCCGGCCTCCACGCCGCGCAGCGTGAAGAGCAGCGCCGGCCGCGTGTCGAGGAGCGCGCCCACGCCGTAGAGCACCGCCGCGACGTGCTTGCAGAGCGCCGCCATGTCCGGGCAGCTGCAGGCGAAGCGGATCTCGTCCGGCCGCGGAAAGAGGCCGTCGTCCTGGCGGCAGAGGCGCGTCATCACCATCGCGGGCACCTCTCCCTGCAGCAGCGAGACGATCGACGTGATCGTCCCCGCGCTCGCCCCGCAGAGCGCCGCCCACTGCGCAGGCGCGATCGGGGCGATGCGCACCGTCACGTCGTACACATCGGTCCCCACCACCGACGCCGTGATCGTGCCGCCGTCGATCTCGAGCCGCAGCACGCGTCGGCTGCGCAGGTAGCTGCGCCCGCGCGGGAGCCGGCTGGCGAAATCGCCGTACGCCTCGAGGTTGCGGCACCACGCCGCGCCCCACGCGGTGCGCGCGATCGCCTGCTGCGACTCCACCTCGGGAAGCGCATCGTCGTCGTGCGCCGCCGTGCCGCGCGCCCGCCCGCGTGACTGCGTCGCCGCGAACCGCGCCAGCCGCGCCTCGAACTGCGCCGCCGCCGCGGCCGCCGACGCGCGCCCCCGTGCCCCTCTACCGAACGCCATCGTCACTCCGCCAGCGCCGCGGGAAGGTCGAGCGCGACGAGCCGCAGCAGCGCGTCGTCGTCGAGCGACGTGAGATCGACCTCGTCGTCGCCCGCCAGCAGCTCGGCCGAGAGCCGGCGCTTGGAGCGGATCAACTCGTCGATCCGCTCC
>JALOPO010000252.1 GCA_025453855.1 Gemmatimonadaceae bacterium | reverse complement strand
GTCGTGTCGGGCATGACGAGGCGCACGCCGTTCACGAACTGGTCGACGATGTACCAGTTGGCCACGCCGGCCGGGTCGCGGAAGGTGATCGCCGCGCGCACACCCGTGGCCGGCCCCACGTCGCTGCGACGCTCGACGAAGTAGAGCGAGTCGACGCGCGGCACGGCGAGCGCCCGCTCGCGCCCCTCGAAGCGCTCGCCGTTCCACTCGATGCGGAGCGCGTACTCGCGCCCCGTCGTGATCTCGAGCGAGTCGGTGGCGTAGCGCCCCGGGGCGCCGGCCACCGCCGCGAACGGCACCACGCGCCCCGTCTCCACCTCGGTCACCGAGACCGTCGCGCCCGCGGCCCCCTCGGGCGCGGTGCGCGAGAAGTACGGCTGGCTGCGCGTGAGCGTGATCGCCTGCCGCCCGTGCACCGCGTCGAGCACGCGCTCCAGCCGCGCCTCGACCACCAGCCGCGGCGGTGCATCGGGGACGCGCACGTCGACGACGCGTTCGCACCCCGTGGCGGCGAGCAGGACGGCGACCGGCAACGACGCGCGCACGACCCGCGGCGCCGGGCACGTGCCGAACACGCGAACGACGCGAGTACGGCACGACCGACGGAGCGAACGGAGCATGGGAAGGACGGTCTGCACGCGACCCTCAGAAGCGACGGCTGTAGCTGATGCTCGGCACGATGCCGAAGATCGAGTACTGCACCGCCTCGCCCACCAGCGGGTTGCCGAGGCTCTGGCGGGTGCGCAGCGACTGCGCGTTGAAGCGGTTGTAGGCGTTGATCACGCCGAACTGCAGCTCACCGCGACCGAGCCGGCGCGTGGCGCTCAGGTCGAGTCGGTGGTAGTTGGGGAGGCGCGCGCTGTTGCGCGGGCCGAACTCGGGCACGAGGAGCCCGTCGATGAAGTACCGCCCCACCGGGAGCGTCGTCGGGAGCCCGGTCGAGAAGAGGAAGGTGCCGCCCACCGTCCACTTGGGATTGAAGGTGTGCACCGCCACCAGCGAGACGTTGTGCGTGCGATCGAAGGGGGTCACGTACCAGCTGCCGCCATTGATCCCGCTCCCCGGCTGCGGCCCGGCGCTGGCGGGCGTGGGGAAGCGCTGCTCGGACCGCCCGATCGTCCAGCTCAGGGTGGTGCGCCCGGCGCTGCGACGCGCCAGCAGTTCGAGGCCTCGTGCACGCCCCTCGCCCTGCACGAGCACCGTCTCGAGGCGCGTGTTGAGGATGAGATCCGCGCCATCGACGTAGTCGACCACGTTGCGTCCAGCCGAGCGCCGCCTGGTCGGCGCGCTGCGGGCGGATCCACGGGCCCGCCGGCTCCCAGACGTCGAGCGGCGTGGGCGAGGTGGTGTTCGACACGAGCTGGATGAACTGCTGCGTGCGCGCCGCGCTCAGCTTGATGCTGCTGTTCGGCGTGACGAGGATGCGCATCGACGCACGCGGCTCCCAGCCGTCGTAGCGGGCCGCGCGCCCGCTCACGCGCGTGCTGTCGAGCACCGTCCCCGCCAGGTACCGCTGCAGCGTGGCGTCCCAGACCAGCGGCGCGTCGTTCGCGTAGCGCGTCTGCCACCACGGCCCGCCGCGCTCGAAGCCCGCCCAGCGCACTCCGTAACGGATCGCGACGCGCGGCCCGAGCTCCACCTCCTGCCCCAGGTAGGCGGCGACGGTGGTGGTCGTGCGCGTCTCCACCGTGCGGCGCGACGGATCCTGCTGCCCCACGACCGTCACATCGCCGGGGCGGTAGGTGCCGAGGTTCACCTCGGCGCCGAACTCGATCGCATTGCGGTCGTTCAGGCGCCACGTCTGGTCCACGCGCAGGTCGGTGCTGCGGATGCTCGCCACCCAGCGCGCGCTGTCGGGAGCCTCGAGTGCGAAGCGCAGCCGGTAGTCGTAGCTGCTGGTGGCGGCGGTGACCTTGCTCAGCAGCCGTCCGCCGACGAGCTGGTTCCAGCGCAGCGTCGCCGAGCGGTTCCCCCAGCCGGCGTCGAACTGCGTGCGGTCGCCGAAGGCATCGCGGCCGAGGTAGCCCGAGAGCATGAGCGCGCCGGTCTCGCCCAGGCGCCAGTTGGCCTTGGCGTTCACGTCGTAGAAGTAGGCGATGGCGTCGTTGACGCTCGAGTCGTTCGAGAGGCGGGCGAGCGCATCGGCGTAGGAGCGGCGCGCCGCGATCATGAACGAGCCGCGGTCGCGCTTCACGAGCGGCCCCTCGAACAGCGCGCGGCTGGAGAGGAGGCCGATGCTCGCCGATCCGGCGAAGCGCGCCGCGTTCCCCTCGCGCTGGCGGATGTCGACCACGCTCGAGAGGCGCCCCCCGAAGCGCGCCGGGATCGCCCCCTTGTAGAGCATCACGTTGTCGACCGCGTCGCTGTTGAAGGTGCTCAGGAAGCCGAGCACGTGCGACGGGTTGTAGATCGGCGCCTCGTCGAGGAGGATGAGGTTCTGGTCGGTGGCGCCGCCGCGCACGCTGAAGGCGGTGCTCGCGTCGCTGGCGGTGGTCACGCCCGGCAGGTAGGTGAGCGTGCGGATCGGATCCGGCTCGCCGAGCACCGTGGGGGCGCGCTTCATCGTCTGCAGGTCGAGGCGCACCGTGCTCATGTCGGGGACGCGCGGATCGAGGTCGGCGCGCTCGTCGTCGCGGCGCGTGGCCTTCACCTGCACCGCCGCGAGCTCCACGGTCCGTGTGCGCAGGGTGAGGTCGCGCACCGTGTTCTGCTGGAGCGTGACGGTGGTGTCGAGGAGCGCGTAGCCGATGGCGCGCACGCGGAGCCGGTGCGGCCCCGGCGTGAGGCTCACGAAGTAGGTGCCGTCGTCGGTGCCGTCGCGCGGCGCCTCGTTGTCGACGATGATCGAGGCGCGGCGCACCACCTCGCGGCTCTCGGCGCTGCGCACGAAGCCGCTCAGCCGGAGCGTGCGCCGCGGCGCGGCGGTGCGCGCCATCGCCACCAGCTCGCCGCGCGGCCCCACGAGGAGCTGCACCGCGGTGCCGGCGGTGAGGCGGAGCAGCGCATCGCGCGCGCTCACGCCGCGCAGCACCGCGGTCACCTTCACGTCGGCGCCGAGCGCGCGATCGGCCGCGTACTCGAGCCCCGCCTTGCGCGCGACGTCGGCCAGGACGTCGGGGAGCGCGCGCCCGTCGCCCTGCACGTCGAGCACGGTGGTGAACGCACCGATGGCGGGAAACGACTCGAGCGGGCGATAGCCGGCGGGGAGCGTCGGCGGCGCCCCCTGCGCCGATGCGCGTGCGGGGAGGGCGGCGACGGCGACGGTGATCGCGAGCGTCGCCGCGCGCATCGTCAGGGCGAGGCGTCGCGCGATCCGGCGCGCGGGCATCGCGGTGCGACGCGCGAGGAGGCGCGGCAGGTGATCGGGCATGGAGACGGCGCGGGACATCATCGTGCCGGGAGCGGCACGAGGCGGAGCGTGTCGCCGCGCTGCTGCACGGCGACCTGCAGCGTGAGCGCGAGCGCGTCGACGAGCGAGGCGAGTGGCTGGCGCTCGAAGCGCGCACTCACGCGGCGCCCCTGCAGCGTGACGTCGGCGACGACGGGCGCGGCGTACCAGCGCGAGAGCACGGGGAGCACCTCGGCGAGCGGGGCGTCGTCGAAGACGAGCGTGCCGCGGACCCACGGCACCGCCCCCGCGTCGCGGGCGACGGTCACCGTCACCGCGCCGTCCGCGGTGAGGCGACCGCGCTGCCCGGCGCGGAGGACGGTCCCGGGGTCGCGACGCGCGAGCAGCGTGTCGGTGAGGGCGACGCTCCCCTCCTCCACCGTCACCTCGGGCTCGCGCAGCTCGGGCGTCGCGCGCACGGCGAAGCGCGTGCCGAGATCGAGCACCTCGGCGCGCCCGGCGCGCACGCGGAAGGGGCGCTGCGCATCGTGCACGACGGCGAAGTAGCCCTCGCCCTCGAGCGCGACGTCGCGCGACGAGGCGTTGTAGGCGGCGCGCGACCAGGTGAGACGGCTCCCCGGCGCGAGCGTGACCTGCGAGCCGTCGGGGAGCGTGGTCGAGGCGCGTTCGCCGGGCGCGGCGGTGAAGACGGCGCGATCGTCGTCGCCGTTCCGCAGGGCGCGCGTGGCCACGACCACCGCGAGCGTCGCCGCGAGGAGCGCGCCCGCGCCCATGATCCAGCGCGGGCGCAGCGCGCGATCGCGCGCATGGTCGCGCGGCGCGGCCACGCGTGCGTTCGTGTTGCGCGCCACCGCCGGCGGTGTGTCGGGCGCGGCGACGTGCGTCGTCGCGCCGATCGGCATGGCGACATCGGGGAGCCGTGCGACGAGCGCCGCCCACGCCGCATCGGTGCGCGCGGCGATCGCTGCATCGTGCGTCGCATCGCTCGCGGGGCGCTGCGCGGCGACGATCGCATCGAGCCAGGCCGCATGGCGCGGATCGGCGGCGCGCCATGCCGTCACGCGCGCCTGCTCGGCCGCGGTGGCGCACCCGGCGAGCCAGCGGTCGACGAGGAGCGGGTCGAGAGTCTCGGCGTCGTGCATGCTCAGCTCCGGGAACGATGATCGCGACGGCGCAGCCGCCATTCGCCCGCGATCGCGAGGGCGAGACAGGTGATCGCGAGCGCGAGGAGCCCGCCGCTCATGCGAGCACCGCGCGCAATGCCTTGAGCCCGCGGGCGAGCTGGTTCTCCACGCCCTTCGTGGAGATCCCCATCACCTGCGCGATCTCGGCGTAGCCCAACCCCTCGCGCCAGCGGAGCTGCATCACCAGCGCGCAACGCGCCGGGAGCGCGTCCATCGCCGCCCGCACGCGCTCGGCGAGTTCGGCCGATTCGTATGCCGCGTCGGCGACCGGTGGCGCGGGGTGCAGCGCGCGCACCGCGTCGTGCGCCTCGTCGGCGGCCCAGTCGTGCTCGAGCGCGTCGCGGCGCCGCACGTTGAGCGCGCGGTTGCGCACCGCGCCGAACAGGTAGCCGCGCAACGACCCGCGCACCTCGAGCGACCCGCGGCGCGTCCAGAGGTCGAGGAAGAGATCCTGCACCAGCTCCGCCGCGCGCGCCTCGTCGCCCGTGTAACGCGTGGCGAAGGCCACCAGCGACGCGTGCGTGGCGCGGAAGAGCGACTCGAACGCCGCCACGTCCCCCAGCCGCAGGCGCGGCAGGAGATCGCTGGGCAGCTCGGTGCTCGCGGGAAGCGGGCCGCGCACGGGGGCACGTGGCGAGCGGTGGCGTGGCAGGGACGACCCCTCGCGGGACGTCAGGAGTGGGCAACGGAAGCGGGCGCATGACGGTCTGCCACCACGACACGCGACCCGCGTCGATCCCCACAGGCCTGCGCGACTCGCTGGTTCCGGTGCGCGAAACGGCGGATGAAGGGCAGGTGAACGGCAGGGCAAGTCAGGAGACTTCAGCAGCAGCCAGCTGCAGGACGGTGATCGTGGTCAGATCTCCCGGTGGGAAGAAGATCGGCATCTCCATCACCTTCATCCGTCACGACCGCTCGCCAGATCGCA
>JALOPO010000251.1 GCA_025453855.1 Gemmatimonadaceae bacterium | reverse complement strand
GGGTGCGGTGCGGGTCGGCACTGGCGGCTCCACGCGTTCCGCCTCGTCTCCACGGTCAGGTGCCGGTCGTGGTCGTTAGCTTTGCCGACCATGCCCATCACGCCCGAGAAGATCCCGGTCGTCATCGCCGACGACCCGAGTGACCTGTCGGCGCGCGTCGCCGATCGCATCGAACGCCTGATCCGCGAGAAGGCGGCGCGCGGGGAGCGCACCGTCCTCGGCCTCGCCACCGGGTCGACGCCGATCGGCGTGTACCGCGAGCTGATCCGCCGTCATCGCGAGGAGGGGCTGAGCTTCGCGACGGTGACGACCTTCAACCTGGACGAGTACTGGCCGATGGCGCCGGACTCGATCCACTCGTACCACCGCTTCATGTGGGAGAATCTCTTCGCCCACATCGACATCGCGCCCGACGCGGTGCACCTGCCGAGCGGCAGCGTGGCGCGCGAGGCGGCCGAGGCGCACTGCGCGGCGTACGAGCAGGCGATCGTCGATGCGGGCGGGATCGACTTCCAGCTCCTCGGCATCGGCAAGACGGGGCACATCGGCTTCAACGAGCCGGGCTCGGGGCGCGACAGTCGCACGCGGCTGGTGACGCTCGACCGGATCACGCGCCGCGACGCCGCCGCCGACTTCTTCGGCGAGGAGCACGTGCCACGCGAGGCGATCACGATGGGCGTGGCGACGATCCTCGCAGCGCGCGAGGTGGCGATCCTCGCCACCGGCGAGCACAAGGCGGCGATCGTGCGGCGATCGGTGGAAGGTGCCATCGACCTCGAGGTGGCGGCAACGTTCCTGCAGGCGCATCCGAACACGACCTTCTTCCTCGATGCGGCGGCCGCGGCCGACCTGACGCGCATCGCCACGCCGTGGCTGGTGGGCGAGGTGCAGTGGACCGAGGCGCTCGCGATGCGGGCGGTGACGTGGTGCTCGCGGCAGGCGGGCAAGGCGATCCTCAAGCTCACGTACAGCGACTATGCCGAGCACCGACTCTCGTCGCTGGTGGCGCAGTACGGGATGGCGGGGGCGCTCAACGGCTTCGTCTTCAACCAGCTGGGCGCGAAGATCCGGGGCAAGAGCAAGCTTCCGAGCGGGGCGCGCATCGTCTGCTTCTCGCCGCACCCCGACGACGACGTGATCTCGATGGGCGGGATCCTGCGCAAGCTGGTCGAGAACGGGAACGCGATCACCGTCGCCTACCAGACGAGCGGCAACATCGCGGTCTTCGATCACGACGTGCGGCGCCACCTCGACTTCCTGGTGCGCATGGGGGCGCGCGCGGGCGAGGGGCACGTGCCGCCGGCGCTGCGCGACGCGTCGGTGCGCGAGTGGGCGTTCGCGCAGTTCGGGGCGCTGGCGGCGAAGGCGCCGGGCGATGTCGACCCGCCGGCGGTGCAGGACGTGAAGCGCATCATCCGCGAGACCGAGGCGGTGAGCGGGCTCGAGGTGATGGGGCTCAACCGCGACCACGCGCGCTTCCTCGACCTCCCGTTCTACCAGACGGGGAAGGTGCGCAAGGATCCGATCGGCCCGGCCGACGTGCGGATCGTGCGCGAGCTCCTCGAGGAGCTGCGCCCGGAGTACATCTTCGTCGCGGGCGACCTGTCGGATCCGCACGGCACGCACCGCATGTGCAAGGACGCGATCGACCGCGCGCTCGCGGAGGCGACGGCGGCGGGGCTCCCCCGCCCCGAGGTCTGGCTCTATCGCGGCGCGTGGCAGGAGTGGCCGGTGACCGAGGCGACGGTGCTGGTGCCGCTCTCGCAGGAAGAGTTCAAGCTCAAGATCCAGGCGATCTTCAAGCACCAGTCGCAGAAGGACTCGGCCCCCTTTCCCGGCGCCGACGACCGCGAGTTCTGGCAGCGCGTCGAGGCCCGCAACACGGGGACCGCGGCCGAACTCAACACGCTCGGGCTGGCCGAGTACTTCGCGATGGAGGCGTATGTCGTGCAGTGAGCGGACGGTGCGCGTGCGCGCGACCGGGGCGCGCCGCTGATGGGGCGCGGCTTCACGGTGCTCGACGGCGCGGTGCTCCTCGCCTACCTCCTCGGCACGACGGCGCTCGGCCTCAAGCTCGGTGGCCGGCAGAAGGACGCGAAGGACTACTTCGTGGCCAGCCACGCGATCCCGTGGTGGGGGATCCTGCTGAGCGTGGTGGCAAGCGAGACGAGCGCGCTCACGTTCATCAGCATCCCGGGGCTCGCGTACGCCGGGAACCTCGGCTTCCTGCAGGTGGTGGCGGGCTACATCATCGGGCGCATCGTGGTGGCGTACGTGCTGCTGCCGCGCTACTTCGCCGGCGAGCTGGTCACCGCCTACGCGCTGTTCGAGACGCGCTTCGGGCCGGCGACGCGGCGCTTCACGAGCATCGTCTTCATGGCGACGCGCGCGGTGGCCGACAGCGTGCGCATCTTCGCGACGGCGATCCCGGTGGCGCTGATCCTGGGCGAGGTGGTGCCGCGGCAGTACCTGATGCCGGCGGCGATCCTCGTGCTCGGGCTGCTGACCGTGGTCTACACCTGGAAGGGCGGGATGCGCGCCGTGGTCTGGACGGAGATGATCCAGGCCGGCGTGTACGTCACGGGGGGGATCGCGGCGCTGGTCCTCCTGGGCGCGAGCGTGGATGGCGGGTGGGGGACGATCCTCGCCACCGCGGGGAGCGCCGGGAAGCTGGTGGCGATCGACTGGTACACGGGCTTCGACCGTCCGCACACCGTCTTCGCGGGGCTGCTGGGCGGCGCCTTCCTGGCGATGGGGTCGCACGGGGCCGACCAGCTGATCGTGCAGCGCCTGCTGGCGAGCACGGGGCTGCGCGATGCGCAGCGGGCGCTGATCGGCTCGGGGCTGGTGGTCTTCGTGCAGTTCGCCCTCTTCCTGATGGTGGGCGTGGGGCTCTTCGTCTACTATGGCGGCAAGGCCTTCCCGGCCGGCGACCAGATCTTCCCGACGTTCATCCTGGAGCGGATGCCGCCCGGGCTGCTGGGGCTGATCCTGGCGGCGATCGTGGCGGCCACGATGAGCACGCACAGCGCGACGATCAACGCGCTGGCGGCGACGACGACGCACGACATCTACCTGCCGCTCTCGGGGGCGTCGGCCGACGACCCGAAGACGCTCAGGATGGGGAAGCTCTTCGCGCTGGTGTGGGGCGTGGGGCTGACATTCGGCGCGCTGCTCTATCCGCAGCAGGGGGCCCCGGTGGTGGTGGTGGCGCTGAGCATCCAGAGCTTCACGCACGGCGGGCTGGTGGGGGGCTTCGCGCTCGCGCTCCTCTGGACGCGCGCCACGCAGCGCGACGCGATCCTCGGCATGTCGGTGGGGATCGCGACGATGGCGGTGATCGTCTTCGCGAAGCTGCTCATCACGTGGGCGCCGTCGCTGGCGCCCACGCTGGGCGGGCTGGCGACGATCGCCTGGCCGTGGTACGTGCTGATCGGGACGACGATCACGCTGGCCGCGGGGATCCTGTCGTCGCTCACGCATCCCGCGCCGATGCCGGCGGCGCTGCACACGACGAACGAGACGGAGATCCGCGCATGAGCGCAGCGACGGAGCTGGTGGTGGTGGGGGTCGACGGCGGCGGGACGAGCACGCGCGTGCACGTGGCCGACGAGACCGGGAGGCTGCTCGCGAAGCTCGAGGGCGCCGGCACCGCGGTGCGCCACCATCACGAGCACGAGATCGCCGAGCGGGTGGCCGAGATGGTGCGCGAGGCGCTGATCCAGGCCGACATGGGGCACCTCCTCCCCCGCTCCGTGGTGGTCGGGCTGGCGGGCGCGGGACGCGAGACGGTGCGGCATGCGCTCGACCTGGAGTTCGCGCGGCTGGAGTTCGCCGACACGGTGCTGGTGACCACCGACGCCGAGGCGGCGCTCGCCGACGCGTTCGCCGACGGCCCGGGGATCATGCTCATCGCCGGCACCGGGAGCGTGGCGTGGGGGCGGAGCCCGGCGGGGACGATGCAGCGCTGCGGCGGCTACGGCTTCACCATCGGCGACGAGGGGTCTGGCGCATGGCTCGGG
>JALOPO010000250.1 GCA_025453855.1 Gemmatimonadaceae bacterium | reverse complement strand
GCGTTCTGTTCCTGCAGGCCGAAGAAGAGCCGACGCGCGCCGTCGAGCGAGTTGAGGAGCTGGAACGTGCCGTCCGCGCCGCGCACGTAGACGACGTCCGAGCGATCCGGCTCCCGCCGCGACGTCGCGGCGAAGGTCCCCGACCATTCGGTCCGGTTGTTCGCTCCGAACTGGTGCTCGCCCTGCAGGTTGGTGCTCAGCAGCTGCCGCTCGACGAAGCGGAGCGTGGTGCGCGCGATCGTGTCACTGAGGTTCTCGTCGAAGCCGCGATCCGTGCGCGCCTCGTTGTCGGCCGAGCGCGTGAAGGTGTTGTTGAGCTGGACGCGCGTGTTGCGGCCGAGCATCGTGCTGAAGTTGGCGAGTCCGCCCCACTGCACGCTCTCGCGGCCCGTCTGGCCGCGCACCGCCGTGAGCGGCACGACGGTGTTGGCCGCGCCCTGGTTGCCGACGGCATTCGCTTCATTCAGTCGCGCCTCGGCCGAGAAGCCGTAGCTACCGCTGAGGAGGTAGCCGATCTGCCGGCCGAAGATGGTGCCGCCACCGACCGACGCGGCGAGCGACGAGCTCGGAAGGCCGCGCCCGATGGTGGGCGTCCAGACGTTGCGCTGCGCGCGCGTGATCTCGTTGAACCGAGACTGTGGCACCGACCCGGTGAGGAAGTTCGTGCGGTCCAGCACGCGCGGGATCTCGCGATCGGCGGCCGTCACGGCCAGGCGCTCGCCACCGGCGCGCGGCGCGACCGGGAGCGTGGCACCGGTCACGCCATCATTGCCGCCGAACGACCATGAGTAGGTCACCTGTCGCCGTGCCGGGAACTCGCGCGTGCGGATGTCCACCTGACCACCGGAGAAGTCGCCCGGCTGGTCGGGCGTGAAGGTCTTGAGCGTCGTCACCGATTGCAGCAGGCCGCTGGGGAACAGGTCGAGCGGCACGACCTTGCGTTCCGGTTCCGGGCTCGGCAGCCGCGCGCCGTTGAGCGAGGCAGTCGTGTAGCGCTCGCCGAGACCGCGCACCTGGACGAACTTGCCGTCCTGCACCGTCACGCCGCTCACGCGCTGGACGGCGGCGGCGGCGTCGGCGTCGGGCGAGCGCGTGATCTGCTCCGAGGTGATGGCGTTCACGACGTTCGTCGCGTTCTTCTGCTGCGCGAGCGCCGAACTCACGGTGCCGCGCTCGGCGCTGGCCGTCACGGTCTGCGTCTGGAGCTGGACCGTCGCGGCGCTCAGCGCGACACTGGCCTCGACGGCACCGCCCGCCGGGACGACGAGCCCGGTCACCGTCTTGCTCGCGTATCCGATGCGGCGCACGAGAATCGACACGGTGCCGGCCGGCACCGTGACGGTGAAGCGTCCGTCGATCCCGGACAGCACCCCGGTCGTCGTGCCGACCACCTGGATCTGCGCGTTGGTCAGCCCCTCACCCGAGGTGGCATCGAGCACGCGGCCGACGAGCCGCCCTCGCGCCGCCGCCGGCGTACTCACCGCCGCCGGCGCAGAGCGCGACCAGCGACGTGACGGCGCGCATCGACACGGAAGACGGCATGGGCATGGACGGGACGGGGAGCGATGGACGGGCATCCACCATCGAACTGAAACGCCGTTACGTACGCCGCCCCGTGTGACGGCTCCCCGGCTTTCGTGCAACGACGCGGTCACGCAATGGCACATGTCGGCGTGACACGATCGTCACACGACGCCGGTTGCCACCGTGACCGTCCCGTGTCGCGCCCTCAGGGCGTCGCCGGCACCGGCCAGTGCGTCGCGATCGTCGTCCCGCGCCCCGCCACGCTCTCCGCCGTCACGCGCCCGCCATGCGCCTCCACGAGATGGCGCACGATCGCCAACCCGAGCCCCGTCCCCCCCTGCTCGCGCGAGCGCGCCGCGTCCACGCGGTAGAAGCGCTCGAAGATCCGCGGCAGGTGCTCGGGCGGGATCCCCTCGCCGGTGTCGGTCACGGCGAGCACGAGCTCCTCGCCCTCGCGGCGTGCCACGATCGTGACCGAACCGCCGCGCGTGTGCCGCACCGCGTTCTCGACCAGGTTGCCGACCACCTGCCGCAGTCCCGTGGGGTCGGCCCACACCGTCATCGCGTCCGGCGCGATGTCGGCCCGCACCGCCACCTCGCGCGCCTGCGCCGCATCACGCACGTTGGCCATCACGTCGGCCGCCAGGTCGGCCACCGTGCACCAGGTCGGATTGGGGCGCCACCCGCCGCTCTCGATGCGGCTCAGGTCGAGCAGGTCGTCGACGATGCGCTGCATGCGCCGCGTGTTGGCGAGGATCGTGTCGGCGAAGCGGCGCCGGTTGGCCGCCCCCAGGTCGTCGTCGCCGACCATCGTCTCGGCGTAGCCCCCCACGATCGTGAGCGGGGTGCGCAGCTCGTGGCTCACGTTGGCCACGAAGTCGCGCCGCACCTGCTCCATGCGGCGGATCGGCGTCAGGTCGTAGAGCGCGAGCACCGCACCGCCGTCGGTGAGCGGCCGTGCCGTGAGCAGCACCGTCCGGCCGAGGAGGACGAACTCGCGCGGCTCCGCGACGCGCCCCGCGAGCGCGGCGTCGAGCGCCTCGCGCAGCTCCGGTGCCTGCGGCAGCCGGTCGATGGGGAAGGGGACTTCGCCATCGACGCCGGCGAGCTGTCGCCCGATGTCGTTGATGCGCACCACCTGGCGCGTGGCATCGACGGCGATCGCCCCCTCGTTGAGCGAGTCGAAGAGCTCCGTGAGCAGCGACTCCTCGGCCTCCAGCGTGGCGAGGCGCGCGCCCAGCTGCTCGGCGAGGCGGTGCACCGCGCGCGCCAGGTCGCCGACCTCGCCCGGCGCGGAGAGGACGGGGCGCCGCGACAGGTCCCCCGCCGCGAGCGACTGCGCCACGTCGCGGAGCGCCACGATCGGCCGGCTCACCGAGCGCGCGAAGAACCAGCCGAAGATCATCACCGCGGTGATCGCGCCGAGTCCCGTGAGGACGATCTCGCGACGCGAGCGCTCGAAGATGTCCTCGACGAGCGCCGTCTTCACGCTCACGCGCGAGACACCACGCGCGGTGCGCACGGCCACGTAGAGCTCCTCGTCGCCGGCCGAGGCCGAGACGCGACGCGCGCGACCGACGCTGTCGCCGAGGGCCGCGCGCACCTCGGGGCGCGCGGCATGGTTCTCGAGCCGCGCCAGCGCCGCGCCATCGAAGTGCGAGTCGCCGATCACGCGGCCGTCGGGAGCGATGAGCGTCACGCGATGCCCGGTCACGCGCCCGGCCGCATCGGCGAGCGAGTCGGCGAGTGCATCCGCCGTCCACTGCACCGCCACCAGCCCCGCCTCGCGCTGCAGCGCCGCCACCTGCTCGTCGGAGACGCGCACGTAGAGCCGGCGGTCGAGGATGAAGACCACCGCCGCGATGAGCACCGCGACGCCGAGCACCAGCCCCGCCAGGAGTCGCGTCGTCAGGCGCATGGCGGCAAAGCTATCCGCTGGAGCGCAAACGGGGAGATTCGCGCGTGACGCGCTGTTGCTGAACTGCCGGGCGCTGCGCGCCGAGTTCCGGAGTCGGGGAGTTCAGGAGAACGGCAGGGCACACACACCGCAGTGCTCCAAGACTCCCGAACTCCTGAACTCGGCGCGCAGCGCCCAGCTGTTCAGCAAGCAAGACAAACGCCTGCGCACCGACCCGACCACGGCACGCTTACGCGCGCACCTGCTGCCCCCGCATGCGATACCCGAAGCCGCGCACCGTCTCGATCAGCTCCCCGGCCTCGCCCATCTTCGTGCGGAGCCGCTGGATGTGCATGTCGACGGTGCGGGTCTGGATGTCGGGCGCGGCATCCCACACCGTCTCGAGCAGGTGCCCGCGCGCCTGCACACGACCGCGGCGCTCGGCGAGGAGCACGAGCAGCTTGTACTCGGTCGGCGTGAGGTCGATCTCCACGCCGTCGATCGCCACGCGGTGCGCCGCGCGGTCGATGCGGATCGGTCCCACCGCCATCACGTCGCCGGGCGAGTCGGTGGCGGCGTTCGTGCGGCGCAGGATCGCCCCCACGCGCAGCACGAGCTCCTGCGGCGAGAAGGGCTTCGTGAGGTAGTCGTCGGCACCGAGCGAGAGGCCGCGGATGCGGTCCTGCTCCTCCTTGCGCGCGGTGAGCATGAGGACCGCGATGTGGCGCGTCGGCTCGTCGGCGCGGAGCTGCTCGAGGACGTCGAAGCCGCTCATGCCGGGGAGCATGAGGTCGAGCACGAGCAGCGCCGGGCGCTCCTGCCGCGCGATCGAGAGCGCGTCGGTGCCGTTGGAGGCGGTCGAGACGCGGTACCCCGTCTTGGCCAGGTGGTACGCGACCAGCGCCACGATGTCCGGCTCGTCGTCGACCACCAGGATGCGCTCGGTGGGGAGTGCGGCAGGGGCGGTCATGCGCTCGGCTCCTCGATGTGCGCCGCGTGGGCGTGTCGGGGGTGGTGGGCGTGCGGATGGTGCGGATGGTGATGACGCGCCTCGTCGCTCACCATGGGGATGTGCGGGGCGCCGCTGAGCGACAGCCGCTGCCGGATCTTCGCCAGGATCATCTCGATGGCCACCGTGTTGTGTCCGCCGCGCGGCACGATCACGTCCGCCCAGCGCTTGCTCGGCTCGATGAACTGCAGGTGCATGGGGCGCACCGTGTGCACGTACTGATCGAGGATCTCGTCGAGCTGGCGCCCCCGGCTCGCCATGTCGCGCCGGATGCGGCGCACGAGGCGGATGTCGGCGTCCGCGTCGACGAAGACCTTCACGTCGAGCGATTCGCGCACGCGCTCGTCGACGAGCAGGAGGATGCCGTCGACCACCACCACGTCGGCCGGCTCGACCCGCACCGTCTCGGTCCGGCGCGCATGCGTCGTGTAGTCGTAGATGGGGCGCTCGATCGCGTGGCCGGCGGCGAGCTGCTCGAGCTGCGCCGCGAAGTGCCCGAGATCGAAGGCGTCCGGGTGATCCCAGTTCAGGCGGTGGAGCTCCTCCATCGTGAGCCCGGCATGGCTCCGGTAGTAGGAATCCATCTCCAGGAAGGCGACCGAGGCCCCCTCGATGGCGGCCGCCACGCGACGCGCGACGGTCGACTTGCCGGATCCGGTGCCGCCGGCGATGCCGATGATCAGCGGGCGCGATGCCACGAGAGCTCCAGGGTCACGGCGCGAAGGGTGATCGTGACAGGACGGGGATCCATGACGGATGCGTCACGGGTGGGTATCGAAGGCGGGCGGCGACCGTCCCGCAGCCGCTCCGAATCTACCCCGGCCCGCCCCCCGCTCGTGCTCCCGAGCCCGTTCCGGCGGCGACTAGCTTTGCCCCATGGAACGCCTGACCATGCGCCACCTGCTCGTCGTGACAGCGGCGGCGCTTTCGATCCCCCCCGCGCTGCCGGCGCAGGATGCCGCCGCGCGACGGATCGTCGTCGCCGCCACCACCGACGTCCACGGGCGGCTCCGCGCCTGGGACTATTACGACGGGCGCCCGGACTCGGCGCGCTCGCTCGCGGCCGCGGCCACGATCGTCGATTCCGTGCGCGC
>JALOPO010000249.1 GCA_025453855.1 Gemmatimonadaceae bacterium | reverse complement strand
CTTCGTCTGCACCAAGCAGCAGCTCTCGTCGATCGTCGCCGGCGAGGCCGACCGCTCGGGCTCGATGCACGTCACCGAGCGCTGGCTCGGCGGCCTGCTGACCAACTTCGGCACCGTCAAGAAGCAGCTCCGCAAGCTCAAGGAGCTCGAGGCCGGTGAGGAAGGCGGCGAGTTCTCGAACTACACCAAGAAGGAGCAGCTCCTGATGGGGCGGCAGCGCGAGAAGCTGTCGAAGAACCTGTCGGGCATCAAGACGATGACGCGCCTCCCCGGGCTGATGTTCGTCGTCGATGCCAAGAAGGAGCGCATCGCGGTCAGCGAGGCGAACAAGCTCGGCATCCCGATCATCGCGATCGCCGACACGAACGCCGACCCCGATCTCCTCACCGTGCCGATCGCCGGCAACGACGACGCCATCCGCTCGGTCGAGCTGATCGCGCGCGCCGTCGCCGACGTGATCGCCGAGGCGCGCCGCGAGGCGCCGACGCGCGTCGTCGAGGAGGAGACCGAGGAGACGACGTACAGCTCGGACCGCGGCATGGAGGCCGCCGGGCGCGACGATCGCCGCGGGCGTGGTGGGCAGGGCGGGCAGGGTGGTGGCCAGGGCGGCGGGCGTGGCGGTGACGCCAACGCGCCGCGTCGCCGCCGCCGCGCGAAGCCCGAGGCCATCGCGGCGCGGCTCCGCGGCGGCGAGGGCGATGCGCCCGCGCCCGCCGAGGCTGGCGAGGGCGAAGCTCCGGCCGCCGAGTAAGCGGTCACTGCTGCGGCTACCGGCCTTTCGCGGGCCGGGCGTATCTTCACACGCCGCCGGCCCCTGAAGCCGGCGGCGTTTCCACACCAACGACGACTTCACCGGACCACTCCGGCATGACGACCATGAGCTTCACGGCCAAGGATGTCCAGGAGCTGCGCCAGCGGACGGGCGCAGGGATGATGGACTGCAAGAAGGCGCTCACCGAGACCAACGGCGACCTCGAGGCGGCGGTCGAGTACCTCCGCAAGAAGGGCATCGCCAAGATGGAGAAGCGCGGCGACCGGGCCACGAGCGAGGGCGTCATCGGCACGCTCGTCACCGCCGACGGCCGCCACGGCGTGCTCGTCGAGGTGAACTGCGAGACCGACTTCGTGGCGCGCAACGACGCGTTCGGCGCCATCGTCACGCTCGTGCTGCAGCAGGCGGCGAGCACCGACGTGGCCGACGCGGAGGCGCTGCTCGCGTCGACGGTCGCGGCCCAGGGTGCGACGCTCGACGACGTGCTGAAGGCCGAGTCGGCCAAGCTCGGCGAGGTCGTGAACGTGCGCCGCTTCGCGCGCTTCAAGCCGGCCGCGGGCGCGGTGGGGTCGTACCAGCACCACAACAGCAAGGTGGGCGTCCTCGTCGAGGCCACGCTCGGCGACGCGAGCCTCGCCGCGGGCGAGCCGGTGCAGCAGATGCTGCGCGCGATCGCGGAGCATGCGGCGGCGATGAACCCGCTCTCGCTCGACGAGGCCGGGATCCCGGCCGACGTGGTCGAGAAGGAGAAGCGCATCGCCGAGGACCAGGCCCGCCAGAGCGGCAAGCCGGAGGCGATGATCGCCAAGATCGCCGAGGGGAAGCTGAAGGCCTTCTTCAAGGACAACTCGCTCCTCCACCAGCCGTGGGTGCGCGAACCCAAGAAGACGATCACCGATCTCGTCGCCGAGACGGCGAAGGCGGCCGGGACGACGATCACGGTGACGCGCTTCACGCGCTTCGCCCTCGGCGACGCCTGAGCCCACGGACCCTCGCGTGGACACTCCCGGCGAGGCGGCACGCGCGGCGGACACCGCTCCAGGCGGTGTCCGCTATCCGCGCGTCCTGCTCAAGCTCTCGGGCGAGGCGCTGGCCGGCGACAAGGGCTTCGGCTTCGACCTCGAGCGCATCAGCTTCTTCTGCGAGCAGATCAGGGAAGTGCTGGCGATGGGCGTCGAGGTGGCGCTCGTCATCGGCGGCGGCAACATGATCCGCGGGAGCCAGCTCTCGCGGCTCGGCATGGATCGCGTGGGCGCCGACTACATGGGGATGCTCGGCACCGTCATCAACGCGCTGGCGATGCAGGACCAGCTCGAGAAGCGCGGCGTCGACACGCGCGTCATGACGGCGATCCGCATGGAGGAGCTGGCGGAGCCGTACATCCGCCGCCGCGCGCTGCGCCACCTGGAGAAGGGGCGCACGGTGATCTTCGCGGCGGGGACCGGCAACCCGTACTTCAGCACCGACACCGCGGCGGTGCTGCGGGGCATCCAGATGAAGGCGTCGGTCATCATCAAGGCGACCAGCGTCGACGGCGTCTACTCGGCCGACCCCAAGAAGGACCCGGCCGCGCGGAAGTACGACGAGATCAGC
Source organism: Gemmatimonadaceae bacterium (assembly GCA_025453855.1). Lineage (GTDB taxonomy): Bacteria > Gemmatimonadota > Gemmatimonadetes > Gemmatimonadales > Gemmatimonadaceae > JALOPO01. Next base: position 1,685 of record JALOPO010000249.1, on the reverse strand, counting down.
TTCCGCGACGTGGTGGTCGGGGAGCTGGGGGTGATGGACCAGACGGCCATCACGCTCTGCAAGGAGAACGGGCTCCCGTTGATCGTCCTCAACATCCACCAGCCCGGGGCGGTCGCGCGCGCGTTGCGCGGCGAGCGCGTCGGCACCCTCGTGTCATGACCATCGCCGAGATCCTGAAGTCCGCCAAGAGCGGGATGGAGAAGGCCCTCGAGAACAGCAAGCGCGAGTTCGGCACGGTGCGCGCGGGCAAGGCCTCGCCGAACATGCTCGACACGATCACCGTCGAGGCGTACGGCGCGTCGGTCCCGCTCAACCAGGTGGCGTCGGTCTCGGCGCCCGAGCCGCGCATGCTCGTCGTGACCCCGTTCGACAAGGGGCAGCTGAAGGCGATCGAGAAGGCGATCCGCGAGTCGGAGCTCGGCCTCGATCCGTCGCACCAGGGCGCGATCATCCGCGTCCCGCTGCCGAGCATGAACGAGCAGCGGCGCAAGGAGCTGGTGAAGGTGCTGCACGGGCTGGCCGAGGACGGCCGCATCGCGATCCGCCACGCGCGCACCGATGCCCGCGACCGGATGAAGAAGCTCGACGGCGTCTCCGAGGACGACAAGAAGCACGGCGAGAAGGACCTGCAGAAGCTGCACGACGACGCGATCGCGAAGATCGAGCAGCAGCTGAAGGCGAAGGAAGCCGAACTGATGGAAGTCTGACCCGTTCCCCCGCGGTGTCCCCCTCCTCCCACGCCGCCGCCGCCACCGACCTGCTCGAGCAGGTCCGGTCGGGCGGCCATGTCCCGCGCCACGTCGCCATCATCATGGATGGCAACGGGCGCTGGGCGCGCGAGCGCCTGCTCCCGCGCCCGTTCGGGCATCGCTCGGGGATGAAGGCGGTGCGCGAGGTGGTGCAGGGGGCGCTGGCGGCGGGGGTGGCGCACCTCTCGCTCTTCGCCTTCTCGAACGAGAACTGGCAGCGTCCGCACGCCGAGGTCTCGGCGCTCATGGCGCTGCTCGAGGAGTACATCGCGCGCGAGGTCGACGAGCTCGCCGACCGCGGCGTGCGCGTGCGCGTGCTCGGCGAGCTGGATCGGCTCGCCCCCTCGGCGCTGGCGGCGGTGCAGCTGGTCGAGAGCCGCACCGCGCACAACGGGGCGCTCACGCTCAACCTCTTCATCTCGTACGGCGCGCGGCGCGAGCTCGTGAGCGCGATGCGCGCCATGGCGCGGGACGTGGCCGCGGGGCGGCTCACCCCCGAGGCGATCGACGAGGGCGAGGTTGGGCGGCGGCTGCTCACGCGCGACATGCCCGATCCCGACCTGCTCATCCGGACCTCGGGCGAGCAGCGCATCTCGAACTTCCTGCTCTGGCAGCTGGCGTACACGGAGATCTACATCTCGCCCGTGTTCTGGCCCGACTTCGGGCGCGAGGAGCTGTTCGAGGCGATCCGCGACTACCAGCGCCGCGAGCGTCGCTTCGGCAAGGTCTCGCCGCAGGGCGCGTGAGCGAACTCGGCAAGCGGGTCATCGTCGCGCTCATCGCGGCACCGGTGGCCATCGGGGCGTCATGGATCGGGGACGCGGCGCTGGCGACGGTGATCGCCAGCATGGCCGGCGTGGCGGCCTGGGAGCTCTTCCGCATGGCGCGGCTGCGTGGCCTGGCGCCGCACGACCGCTTCGGCATCGCCCTCGCCGC
>JALOPO010000248.1 GCA_025453855.1 Gemmatimonadaceae bacterium | reverse complement strand
CGCGATCGCCGCGGCGAACAGCTCGGCCGTGACCGCTTGCGGCTCCAGCGCGAAGACGCGCCCGAACGCCGCCACCACCGCGTCGCGCACCGTGTCCGGTGCCACCATCGCATCGCCGAGCTCGCGGGCGACGCTCGTCATCACGACGTCCTGGATCCCGCACGGGACGATCACGTCGAAGTACGACAGGTCGGTCGTCACGTTGAGCGCGAAGCCGTGGCGCGTGACCCAGTCGCGCGCGTGCACGCCGATGCTCGCGATCTTGCGGTCGCCGACCCACGCGCCGGTGTAGCCCGTGTTCCGCCCCGCCGCGATCCCCACCGCGGCCAGGGCGTCGATCAGCCCCTGCTCGACCTGCCGCAGGTACCAGTGCAGGTCCTGCCTGTGCCGCTTGAGGTCGATGATCGGGTAGCCGCCGCGCTCGACCTCGTACAGCTCGATCCCGCGCGACGCGAGCCACGCCGGGTCGACCGACAGGTTCGTCCCCTTCGTCGACCGCCCGAGCGTCACCACCGGCGGATGCTCCACCAGGAACAGCACGTCCTGCCCGATCGCCCCCGCGATCCGCGCCGCGCTCACCGCCCGCTGGAACGCGAGCGCCTCGCCATACGCCATCGTCCCGAGGTCGCAGACGAGCAGCAGGTGATCAGCGGACATCGGCCCGTGTCCTGTCGTTCCTGTCGTGTCCATGCATCGGATCGTCATGCAACCGCGTCAGCACGGAGGCGCGGAGGGCGACCGGAGTACGGAGTGGGAAAGGTTCTCGGGAACGCATTCCTGCTCCGTGCTCCGGTCGTCCTCCGCGCCTCCGTGCTGACGCGGTTCGTGATCCGATCGCGCCATCCGCTTCACGCGGTGCACGAACCGCGATCACGCGTGCACCATCTTCCCCATCGAGTCGAGCACCGCCTCGGCGATCGCCTCGCTGAGGGTGGGGTGCGCGTGCACGGCGAGGTCGATCTCCTCGACCGTGTACTCGTTCTCGCGCGCCACCACCAGCTCGTGGATCATCTCGGTGGCGTGCGCCCCGACGATGTGCGCGCCGAGGATCTCGCCGTGCTTCTCGTCGCGGATGATCTTCACGAAGCCGTCGGTCTCGCCCGAGGTGCGCGCGCGCCCGTTCGCGCTGAACGGGAACTTGCCGACCTTGTACGCCACCCCTTTCGCCTTCACCTGCTCCTCGGTGAGGCCGATGCTCGCGACCTCGGGGTGGCAGTAGGTGCAGCTCGGGATGTTGTCGTAGTTCACCGGGTGCGGATGCTGGTTGCCGAGCAGGTCGGCGAGCACGTGCCCCTCGCGGCTCCCCTTGTGGGCGAGCATCTGGTTGCCGGCCACGTCGCCGATCGCATAGACCCCCTTCACGCTCGTCTCGAACGTGGGCGAGATGGCGATGAAGCCGCGGTCGGTCTTCTTCACGCCGATCGTCTCGAGGCCGATCCCCTCCACGTTCGGCGCCCGGCCGGCCGCCACCAGCACCTTGTCGACGGTGATCGTGCGCGGCTGGTTGTTCTCCGTGAACGAGAGCGTCACCGACTCCGGCGTCACCTTGGCGGCGGTGATCTTCGCCCCCGTCACCACGTCCATCTTCCGCTTCTTGAAGGCCCGCTGCAGCTCGGCCGAGCAGTCCGCGTCCTCGAGCGGGAGGATGCGCGGCGCGACCTCGATCAGCGTCACCTCGCTCCCGTACGCGTTGAAGACGTCGGCGAACTCGCACCCCACGGCGCCGGCGCCGACCACCGCCATCGCCTTCGGCGCCTTCTCGAGCACCAGCACCTCGTCGGAGCTGAGCACGCTCGACTTGTTGAGCTCGAGCCCCACCTGCGGGAGCCCGCGCACGCGCGAGCCGGTGGCGATGACCAGCGCCTTGCCCGCGGTGTGCGTCTCCTCCTTGCCGTCGGCCCCCTTCACGACCACGGTCTTCGGGGTGGTGATCCGCCCCTCGCCCTTGATCATCGTCACCTTGTTCTTCTTGAACAGGAACTCCACCCCCTTGGAGTTCTGCTGGCTCACGGCGCGCGACCGCTTCATCGCCGGCCCGTAGTCGAGCTGCACGTCGCCGAGCGTGATCCCGTGCTCGGCGGCGTGCTTGAGCTTCGTGGCCAGCGCCGCGCTCTCGAGCAGCGACTTGGCGGGGATGCACCCCCAGAGCACGCAGGTGCCGCCGAGCGCCTCGCGCTCGATCACGCCCACCGTCATGCCGAGCTGCGCGGAGCGGATCGCGCAGACGTAGCCGGCGGGCCCGCCGCCGAGGATCAGGACATCGAAGTTGGCCATGGCAGGCGACCCGGTCAGAAGACCAGCATGAGGGGATTCTCGATCATGCGACGCAGCGTCTGGAGGAACTGCGCGCCGATCGCGCCGTCGATCACGCGATGGTCGCAGCTCATCGTCACGCGCATCCGCTTGCGGACGACCACCTGGCCGCCCTCCACCACCGGCACGTCGGACAGCCCGCCGATGGCCAGGATCGCCGCCTCGGGCGGGTTGATGATCGCCGTGAACTGGTCGATCCCGAACATCCCGAGGTTGCTCACCGAGCAGGTCGCCCCGGTGAACTCGTGCGGCTGCAGCTTCCGCTCGCGCGCGCGCCCGGCCAGCGTGCGCGCCTCGCTCGCGATCTGCCGCAGCGACTTGGTGTGCGCGTCGAAGATCACCGGCGTGATGAGTCCGTCGGGGATCGCGACCGCCATGCCGAGGTGCACGCGGTTGAAGCGACGCATCCGGTCGCCGAGCCAGTGCGCGTTCACCTCGGGGTGCTGCATGAGCGCCGTCGCCACCGCCTTGAGCACGATGTCGTTCACGCTGACCTTGAACTCCGGCCCCATCTCGGCCATCGCCGCGCGCAGCTCGCTCACCTTGGTGAGGTCGAACTCGGCGGTGAGGTAGAACGTGGGGATCGGGCCGATGCTCTCGCTCAGCCGCTTGGCGATCGTCTTGCGGAGCTGCGTGAGCGCGATGTCCTCGAACTCGGGCGCGCCCGCACCGGGTGCCGCCGGCGCCACCGGCCGCGCGGTCGCCATGAGCGCCGCGCCGCGCGTGATCGCCTCCTCCACGTCGCGCTTGACGATGCGCCCCTGCGGCCCGCTCCCGCGCAGCTCGCCGATGTCGAGCCCGCGCTCGGCCGCGATGCGACGCGCGAGCGGCGAGGCGAAGGTGCGCCCGCCCGCCTCAGCGGCGTGACCGGCCTGCTCGCTCGCATGATCGCGAGACGACGGCATCGCGGTGCGCGGCGCGTTCGCCCCGCCCATCGCGGCGCGTGACGCGTCCGACGACACGGGCGGCACCGGTGTGGCCAGCGGCTGCGGCGACTTGCCGTCGCGCGGATCGACGCCGAGCGCCGCCGCCACGCCCGGCGAGGGCATCGTCCCGGCGGCCGCCGCCGGATCATCGTGCGCGGCGGCGACGGCCGTCGGCCCCGCCTCCTGCGCGTGCGGCGGCGACTCGCTCTGCCCCTGGTTCCCGACCAGCGACGACACGTCCTCGTCGGCGCCGGCGATCACGCCGATCAGCTTCCCGACCGCGATCGTGTCGCCCTCGTCGATCAGCCGCGCGCGCAGCACCCCCTCGCCGCGCGCGACCAGCTCCATGATCGCCTTGTCGGTCTCCACCTCGGCCAGCACGTCACCCTGCGCGATGCGGTCGCCGACCGCCTTGTTCCACTTCACCAGGCGCCCCTCCTCCATCGTCGGGCTGAGCGCCTCCATCATCACCTTGGTCGCCATCTGCGCGGTGCTCCGTCAGTCGAGGTAGAGCGAGCGGCGCACCGCCGCGATCGTCTTCGGCACGTCGGCCTTGGCCGCCTTCTCGAGCCCCTTGGCGTACGGCATCGGCGTGTCGGCCTGGTGCACGCGCAGCACCGGATGGTCGAGGTGGTCGAAGCACTCGCGCTGCACGAGATCGGTGACCTGCGCGCCGACCCCCGCGAAGTACCACCCTTCCTCGACGACCACGCAGCGGTTCGTCTTCACCACGCTCCGGATCACCGCCTGCTCGTCCATGGGGCGGATCGTGCGCAGGTCGACGACCTCCGCGCTGATCCCGTCCTTCGCCAGCTGCTCGGCCGCCTGCAGCGCCACCAGCACCTGCTTCCCCCAGGTGACGAGCGTCACGTCGCTCCCCTCGCGCTTGACCTCGGCCTGGCCGAGCGGGACGATGTACTCGCCCTCGGGCACCTCGCCCTTGGTGTTGTACAGCATCTCGCCCTCGAGCATGCAGACCGGGTTGTCGTCGCGGATCGCCGCCTTGAGCAGCCCCTTGGCGTCGTACGGCGTCCCCGGCGCCACGACCTTGAGCCCGGGGATGTGCGCCAGCCACGACTCCCACGCCTGCGAGTGCTGCGCACCGAGCTGCAGCGCCGCGCCGTTGGGGCCGCGGAAGACCATCGGGATGTTGAACTGCCCGCCCGACATGTAGAGCATCTTGGCCGCCGCGTTCACCACCTGGTCGAGCGCGAGCAGCGCGAAGTTCCAGGTCATGAACTCGATCAC
>JALOPO010000247.1 GCA_025453855.1 Gemmatimonadaceae bacterium | reverse complement strand
CGCGGCTTCCGGCAGAACGAGCTCGGGCCGGTGGCGTACGTGATGGCGAACGACCCGGTGGCGCTGCCGCTGGCCGGCGGCGGCGATTCGCTCTTCACGCTGCAGGTGCGTCCCGGCGACCAGCCGCTGCGCATCGTGCCGGTGGGGGGCAACACGGTGGCGGTGGGGAACGCCGAGCTCCGCGTGCGGAGCCCGTTCCTGCCGACGGTGCTGCAGTACACGCTCTTCGCCGACGTGGGGCAGGTCTGGAGCCGCGGCGCGCCGGACGCGAGCCTGCGCGACAACACGCTGCGCGTGACGCCCGGCCTCGGCGTGCGCTTCTTCTCGCCGATCGGCGTGATCCGCCTCGACTTCGGCTACAACGACTTCGCGCCCCGCGCCGGCGCCGCCTACTTCAACGCGCCGATCCGCGCCGACGGCACCGCGCCGCTGCAGTGCGTGAGCCCCGGCAACACGATCGTCGCACGCCGCGTGAACGGCGTCTTCGAGCAGGAGCCCTACCAGAGCTGCACGGGGAGCTACCAGCCGCGCCCGCAGCGCGGCTTCCTGGGGCCGGTGACGTTCTTCTTCGCCATCGGGCAGGCGTTCTAGCCCATGGCGATCAAGCGGCGACGCATCGTGCTCGTGGCCGGCCTCGGCACGGTGCTGCTCATGGCGCTGGGACTCGTGGTGGCGGTGCTCGTGCTCACCGGCACGGCCACCGGTCGCGGCTTCGTGCGGCAGCTCGTCGTCGACCGGCTGGCGGGGAGCGTGCAGGGACGGCTGCACGTGGGGACGATCGGCGGCGACCTGATCACCGGCGTCACGCTCGACACGCTCGAGATCGCGGAGCGCGACGGCACCGTGCTCCTCGCACTCGGTCGCGTGCGCGCCGACTGGGATCCGCGCGACGTGCTCGACCGGCGCATCGTCCTGCGTCGCGTGCGCGTGGGGTCGGTCTACGCGCACGTCCTCAAGTACGGCGACGGCGACACGATCCGCGGCGGCGACTGGAACTACAAGCGCATCTTCCCGCCGCGGCGCGGGCCGGCGACACGGCGCCCCAAGGGGAGCCTGGGCGACTACGTCTACCTCGAGGACGTGCAGGTCGCACGCGGCGCCTTCCTGCTCTCCATGCCCTGGTCGCCCGCCGACTCGCTGCGCGGCGCGCGGCGCGACAGCGCGATCACGACCAACCTGGCGCGCACCGACGCGCTGATCCGCCGCCGACGCGACGTCTCGACGGGCTTCCTGCGCACCTGGCGGTGGACCGACGGGAGCGCGGCGGCGAGCGTGATCCGCTTCGCCCATCCCGACACGGCCGGGCGGCTCTTCCGGGTCACGGCGCTCAGGGTCACCGAGCACGACCCGCCGTTCGTCTTCACCGATGCGCGCGGCGACGTGCGCTGGACCGGCGACACGATCTTCGTCGACACGCTCCGCTTCCGCCTGCCCGGATCGCGCGGCGCCATGTGGGGCGACATCCGCTGGGGCGGGCGCAACCCGATCCTCTACTCGCTGGACGTGCGCGGCGACTCGGTGTCGATGAACGACATCGCCTGGCTGACCGAGAGCTTCCCGCGCCAGGGGACCGGGTCGATGATGCTGCGCATCCGCAACCGGCGGCAGGACCCGCAGGTGCTGCGCTACGCGATCAGCGACATGGACGCGCGCTCGTTCGGCTCGCGCGTGCGCGGCCGGATGACGTGGGCGGTGGGCGGGCCGGTGGTGGCGCTCACCGACGTGGACCTGGAGGCCGATCCGCTCGACTTCGCGCTCCTGCGCGAGTTCCGCGGCGTCCCGTTCCCGTACCCGTGGCGCGGGCGCTTCACCGGGCGCGTGCAGGCGAGCGGCGGGCCGCTCAACCGCTTCACCGTGGACGACGTGCGCTTCACCTTCCGCGACGCGAACGTGGCCGGCGCGACGAGCACGGGGCGCGGGGCGGGGGGGCTCGACATCCTCTTCCCGGCCGACGCGAAGTTCCGCGACTTCGCGCTCGAGATGACGCGCGCCGACCTCCGCACACCGCGCTTCCTCAATCCCGAGTTCGCGCAGGTCGATGGCTGGGTGCGCGGGCGCGTGCGGCTCGACAGCATCTGGACCGACGTGCGGCTGCGCGACGCCGACCTCTGGCACGAGGACGGGAGCAGCGCGCCGCCGAGCCACGTCACGGGTGGCGGGCGCATCACGCTCGCCGACGCCTTCGTGCGCTACGACCTGCAGCTCGACGCGCCGCAGCTCTCGTGGTCGATGCTCGCCAACTCGTATCCGCTCGTGCCGCTGCGCGGGACGATGAGCGGGCCGATCACGGTGAGCGGCACGCTCCCCGCGCTCGACGTCTCGGCGCGGCTGGCCGGCGACATGGGGCGCATCGACTGGACGGGGGTGATCGATGGCGACCCGATCGCGTACGGGGCGCGTGGCACGCTCTCGCTGGCGGAGCTCGACCTGCGCCGCGCGCTCGGCCGCGCCGACCTGCCATCGACGGCGCTGACGCTCACCGGCGACGTGAACGTGAACGGCGCCTCGCTGGCGACGCTCGACGGCTCGGTGCAGGCGACGCTCGCCCGCTCGCGCGTGGATGCGGTGCGCGTGACCGCGGGGACGGCGCGCCTCACCTTCGCCGACGGGCGCGTGCGCGTGGACACGGTGGCGGTCACCAGCACGCTCGGCCAGCTGCTCGCGGCCGGTGGGCTGGGGCTCGCACCGGGACGCAGCGACACCCTCGCGGTGCGGCTCTTCGTCGACTCGCTCGGCGCGCTCCGGCCGTGGATCGCGAGCGAGGGCGATTCGCTCGCGGGGGCGATGACGCTGCGCGCGACGCTCGGCGGCCGCCCTGATTCGCTCGGCATCGCGGCGGCGCTGTCGGGGGATGCGATCATGCGCAACGACCTGCGTGCCTCGCGCCTCGATGCGCGCGCGGACGGCGTGCTCGCCGACGGGCGCTGGCGTGGTGCCGCGGAGCTGACACTCGATTCCGTGGCGCTCGCGGGGGCCCGCTTCCGGACGGTGCGCGCCACCACGCGCGCCGATGCCGATGGCGCCGGCACGGCCGCGGTCGACGCGTCGGGCGACAGCACGCTGCGCGTGACCGGACGCGCGCACTGGCGCCCTACGCGTGGCGACACGGTCGTCGCGGTGCCGAGGGGCGGCTGCGCCTCGGCGGGCGCCTGGTCGGCACCGACTCGCTCGACGCCACGGCGGTGGCCGAGCGCGTGGCGCTGCGCGACCTGGCGTGGCTCGCGCCGCGCGAGCGCCCGCTGGGCGGGACGCTCGCCGCCACCGCGCGGCTCCGTGGCACGCGCGCCAATCCGGAGGCCGAGCTCACGGCGCGTGTCGATGCCCTGGCGGTGGGCGAGACGCGCATCGGCGTGGCGTCCATCGCGGCGCGGTACGCGGGCGAGCGGCTCCGCATCGGCGCGCGCATCACCGACAACGGGCGCGAGCCGCTCGTGGCCGACCTCGTGGTCCCCGCGGTGGCGACGCTGGCCGGCGTACCGCGCGTGCAGCGCGATGCGCCGCTCAGCGGCTCGATGGCGCTCGACTCGCTGCGCCTCGGCCTGCTCGAGGCGATCACGCCGCAGCTGGTGCGCGCCGAGGGATCGCTGCGCGGGGCACTGAGCGTGGGTGGAACGCCGCGCGCGCCGCGCGCGCAGGGACGCGTGGCGCTCGCCGAGGGGAGCGCGACCTTCCCCGGCCTCGGCGTGCGCATGCAGGGGATGAACGGCGTGCTCGACTTCCGCGGCGACGTCGTCTCGCTGCCGCGGCTGGCGGTGGTCGGTGCCGGCCCGCGCGGCGGTGCGGCGACGCTGCGCGGCACGGTGGGCTTCGCCGACGTGGAGCGCCCCACCTTCGACGTCACCGTGCAGGCGAGCAACCTGCGCGTGCTCGACCGGCCGCGCATCGCGACGCTCAACATCAGCACCCTCGCCGACGGCGTGCGCGTGCGCGGCTCGGCGGACGGCGCGCGGCTCAGCGGCTCGCTGGTGCTCCCGCGTGGCGACATCGCGATCCCCGAGCTCGGCGTCGCCAAGAACCTCATCCCGATCGACGACCCCGAGTTCCTGGCGCTCATCGACACCACCACCACCGCCGGTCGCACGCTGCTCGCCGCGACTCCGAGCCCGTTCGTGCGCAACCTCGAGATCGACAACGTGCGCCTGGTGATGGGGAGCGACGTCTGGCTGCGGAGCGCCGAGGCGAACATCAAGCTCGCCGGCGACCTGGGCGTCACGCTGGGGCGCGATCCGCTCGACAGCACTCGCGCCCAGCTCGCGCTCGACGGCGCGCTCACCACGGAGCGCGGCACCTATCGCCTGAACCTCGGCTACGGCGCGGTGCAGCGCACCTTCGAGGTGGAGCGCGGGACGCTCCGCTTCTTCGGCGAGCCGACGCTCAACCCCGCGCTCGACATCACCGCCGTCTACACGGTGCGCCAGTTCACGCGCGCGGACCGCGACGTGCCGATCCGCATCGCGATCGGCGGCACGCTCGAGACGCCCACGCTGCGCCTCGGCAGCGCCGACCCGAACCTCCCGCTGAGCGAGAGCGACGCGATCAGCTACCTGTTCACGGGGCGCCCGAGCTACTCGGTGACGAACGTCGCCGACCGCTACAGCAACCAGGCGGCGAACCTCCTCCTCCCCACGCTCGGCAGCGCGCTCGGCGGGCGCGTGGCGCAGGCGATCGGGCTCGACCAGTTCCAGATCGAGACCGGCGGCGGCGTGCTCGGCCAGCAGTTCGGCGTGGGGTCGGCGCTCTCCAGCACGCGACTCGGTGGCGGCGTGCAGCTGGGCACGCGCACCTTCGTGCGCGCGACGGTGGGGCTCTGTTTCAACCTCTTCGGCAACGCCGCGCCGGGCACCGCCACGCAGCAGGGGATCGACTACGGCACGCTCGTGAACTCGATCGGTGCGAAGCTGGAATACCGCTTCAACCCGCGCGTCTCGGCGAGCATCGGCATCGAGCCGCCGACCAACGTGCTCATGTGCCAGACGGCGGTGAACGCACGCAACTTCGTGCCGACCCCCCAGCAGTTCGGCCTCGACCTGCAGCGCAAGTGGGAGTTCTGAGATGGCGGACGATGCGAGCGGACCGGCGGGCGTGATCGGCCATGCCTTCGTGCGGGCGGCGATCGCCCCGCTGCAGGCCGAGCCGCGGGTGAGCAGCGCGCAGCTCTCGCAGCGGCTGGCCGGCCATCCGCTCTACGTGCTCGCGCGTGACGGCGACTGGCTGCGCGTGCGCGGCCTCGACGACTACGAGGGGTGGGTGCACGAGGGCTACCTGATGCGCGTGGCCGACGACGAGCCGATGGTGCCGGTGGCGAACGGCGCCGACTTCGTGCTCACCTACATCCCGCGCGTCTCGCTCGGCGTGGTGGTGCGGAGCGAGCGGCACGGCGCGCGCGCGTTGCCGCTGGGCGCCTGGCTCGACCTCGACGAGGAGGTGGAGCAGGGGCAGGAGGTGCCGCTCAACCACCTCCCCGAGGCCTTCCCGATGGCGCCCGACGCGATCGCGCAGTCGGCGGTGGAGTGGTTCGAGGGGGCGAGCTACCAGTGGGGCGGGATCACGCCGTGGGGGTGCGACTGCAGCGGCTTCGTGCAGAGCCTCTTCGGGCTGCACGGCGTCACGCTCCCGCGCGACGCGTGGCAGCAGCACGAGGTCGGCGAGGCGGTGGCGCGCGACGCGATCGAGCCCGCCGACCTCCTCTTCTTCAGCGATCGCGACGACGGGCGCGTGACGCACGTCGGGATCGCGCTCGCCGGCAACCGCATGGCCCACTCGTCGCTCGGCCGCGGCGGCTTCGCGGTGGAGTGGCTCGGCGACGACGAGGATCCGTACGTGCAGCGCCTCGTGCAGCGCTACGTGGGGGCGCGCCGCGTCATCCCCGCCGATCTCGAGCGCGACGACTTCGAGGTCGAGGAGCGCTGAGCCTCCGTTCGTTCGCGCGGCGGGATCGCGAACAGCGAGTCATCACGGTGGGCACGGTGGGCACGGTGGAACCGATAGCTGATCGCTGACAGCCATCGGACACGGTGCGCACGGTGAACAGGGTGGCACCGATGCCGGAACACGGCGCTGACGCGATGCACGGCGTCGGAGCAACGACTCGCCTAGGGCTCTTCCACCGTGGCCACCGTGCCCACCGTGGTGAATCGCTGTTTGTGCTGTGCGATGCCCGCGCGCGCGGAGCTGCGACGATCAGGACACGAGCCCCTGCGGTGCGGACGGCGCGAGCGGGAAGGCGCCGGCGAGCGCGGGGAGCGCGACGTGCATGGGGACGAGCGCCATCTCCGTGCCGTCGACCGAGACCTGCATGCGGTAGAGCCCCGGCTGGTCGAGCGGGAGGTCGAGCTGCGCGATGAGCGGGAGGTCGACGCCATCGGCCCCCTCGGGGGCGGGGCCGACCTGCAGGTGGCCGGTCGACGACCAGAGCACCGCCCCTTCGGGATTGACCCAGGCGAGGCCGACCTCGTGGTCGCCCTCGTCCTCGCCCGTCGCCTTGAGGCGGAGCACGAAGGTGCAGCGCGGATGGATGGACGGGAGCCCGGCCACCTGCAGCGCATCGAAGACGCCGAGGATGTTGAGCTTCCCTTCCTGCGAGACGTTGGCCGCGTCGGCGAAGAGGGCGAACTGGAGGTGCATCTGCCAGCGTAGCCCGGCGCCGCGCCAGCCGGAAGGGGCGGGCGGACGGCCACCGCGCCGTTCGTGACCGCGCCGCACGGCACACGTGCACGCACACCGGACCGGCCCGAGGGAGGGAGGCACCGGCGGGGGCTATGTTTGCTCGATGCCGTCCTCCGCCGTTCCCGCGCTCGCCACCGCCGCCGCCCAGCCGACCGTCACGGCACCGACCGTCACCGCACCGGCGGGCGCACGCGCGGGGTCGCCGGGTGTGGGCGCCACCGATGCGCTCCTCGTCCTCATGGCGCTGATCTGGGGGGCGAACTTCTACGCCGTCCAGTACGGCGCCGCGCACATGGACGCGTGGGCCTTCAACGCGGCGCGGATGGTGGTCGGCTTCGTGATGCTCCTCGGCCTCGCGCTGGCCATGTCGCGTGGGCCGTGGCCGGCGTGGCGCGACACGCTCAAGCTCCTCGGCTGCGGCGTGATCGGGAACGGCCTCTACCAGCTGCTCTTCATCGGCGGCGTGCCGCGCACGCGCGGCGGCTCCGCCTCGCTGATCCTCGCCGCCTCGCCGGCGGTGCTGGCGATCATCGGCTGGGCGCTGCGC
>JALOPO010000246.1 GCA_025453855.1 Gemmatimonadaceae bacterium | reverse complement strand
GCGCGCAGGAACGCCTCGAGGTCGTCGAACACCGGCCACGGCGATGCGAACGGCGCGTCGCCATTGGTGAACGCCGCCTGCGCGAGACGGAGCGCCTCGCTCGCGCGCGTCGCGTCGCCGTTCGTCGCCAGCGCCATCGGCCACTGCTGCGTCGCCACGCGCGCCGGACGCACGTCGCGATCGTCGCCCGTGACCCCCGCATCGACGCTGCGCCGCGCGATCGACTGCAGCGCAACCACCGACGGCGGGAGCGCCCCCGTCGCGCGCGCCGCCGCGATCTCGCGCGCCCATGCCGCGAGCACGCCGGCACCGGTGCGCGTCTCGCGTGCCGGCACCGCCACGGGGCTCCCGCGCACCGGCGAGGCCGCACCGCTCGCCTGCGCCGCCCGCACCGACGCCACCGGGCGCGGGAGGTGCGCATCGACGATGGTCCACGCGAAGCCGGCCTCGCGCACGAAGCCGTGGATCCCGTCGCGCACGCGCGGCGCGGGCGCCCACGGCGCGGGCTGCCACCAGCCACGCGGCCGGTACGCGCACCGCCCCGAACGTGCGCTCGTGCGCCAGCCGTCCGAGGCCGAGCTGCAGCCGCACGCTCTCGTCGGCGGCGAGGAGCGGGAGCACCGCGTGCGTCGCCGCAGATCCCATGAGCTCCACACGCCCCGCCGCGGCCTGCGCCGCGAAGGCCGCGCAGAGGTCCCACCCCAGCGCGTCGAGGCGCTCCAGGCAGTGCGTGTAGTGCGCGTGCCACCACGCGCCCAGGGCACGCGTCGTCTCGTCGCGCGACGCGTCGTCGCGCAGCACCGCGCTCGCCGCCAGCCGCCCCTGCACGTACGCCTGCAGCACCGTCGGCGCGTCCGCGGCGCCGAGCTGCGCCGCGAGCACCGGCGTGATGCCGAGCGTCCAGCGCACCGGCACGTCGTCGGCCGCGAGCGCGTCGAGTGCATCGAGGAGCGGGAGGTACGACTCGCACACCGCCTCGCCCAGCCAGTCGCTCCCGTGCGGCCACGCGCCGCGACGCAGCTGCCACGGCAGGTGCGCGTGCAGCACGAGCACGAGGGCGGTGTCGTGCCACACCGCCCCGTCCACCGCGGTCATCGCGACCGCTCCCGCATGCGGCACGCGGCGACCATCGTCATGCGATCGCCGCTCACGCCGTCGGCGGATCGTCGGGGAGGTCGCCCCCGGCCATCGCCGGCACGTAGTACGCCTTGGTGTATTCCATCACCATGCGCTGCGCGGTGAAGATGCGCCCCGCGACGCGGATCGCGTGCTTCATCGTCGCCAGCCACGCCTTGGGCTCCGCGGTGCGGCTCGGGCGATCGTAGTAGCGCGGCACGATCTCCTTCTCCAGCAGCTCGTAGATGCGCGCCGCCTGCTCGGCATCCTCGCGCACCGTGTCGGCGCTCCCGCCACCGGTCACCGCCCAGCCGTTCGTGCCGTCGTACCCCTCGGCCCACCAGCCGTCGATGGTGCTGAGCTGCGGCACGCCGTTCAGCGCCGCCTTCATCCCGCTCGTCCCCGACGCCTCGAGCGGGACGCGCGGCACGTTCATCCACAGGTCGACGCCCTGCACGAGCAGGTGCGCGATGTGCATGTCGTAGTCCTCGAGGAACGCGACCCGTCCCTCGAAGCGCGGGTCGCGCGTCGCCTGGTAGACCTTCTGCAGCACCGTCTTGCCCGGCGTGTCGGCGGGGTGCGCCTTGCCGGCGAAGATGAGCTGCACCGGGCGATCGGCGTCGCCCAGGATGCGCATCAGCCGCTCGGGATCGTGGAAGAGCAGGTCGGCACGCTTGTAGGTCGCGAAGCGGCGCGCGAAGCCGATGGTGAGCGTGTGGCGATCGAGCAGGAGCCCGGCGCCCACGATCTGCGCGGCCGTCATCTCCTGCTGCGCGAACGACCGGCGCGCCTGCACCTTCATCACGTCGAAGAGCACGTCCTTGAGCTCGCGGTGCGCGGCCCAGAGCTCGTCGTCGGGGAGCGTGAGGATGCGATCCCAGACCGCCGGGTCGTCGAGCTGGAAGCCCCAGCCGTTGCCCAGGTGACGGTCGAGGAGCTTCATGATCGGGTTCGCCATCCAGGTGGCGAGATGCACGCCGTTCGTGACGTGCCCCACCGGCACCGAGTTCGCCGGGCGATTGGGCCACATGGGCCGCAGCATCTCGCGCGTCACCTCCGCGTGCAGCTTGCTCACCCCCGTCACGCGGCTCGACATGCGCACCGCGCAGGCCGTCATGTGGAAGGCCGACGGGCCGTGCTCGGGGTGGAAGCCGATGCTCGCGAAGGTGTCGGCGTCGATCCCCATGTCGAGCCAGACCGGCCCCGCCACCGCCTCCACGCGCTCGCGCGCGAAGACGTCGTGGCCGGCCGGCACCGGCGTGTGGGTGGTGAAGACGCTCTCGCGCCGCACCGCCTTCACCGCCTCGGCGAACGTCATGCCGCCGGCGATGTACTCGCGCGCGCGCTCGATGTACATGAACGACGCGTGCCCCTCGTTGGCGTGCCAGACGTGCGGCGCGATGCCGAGCTTGCGCAGCACGCGCACCCCGCCGACGCCGAGCAGCCACTCCTGGCGCAGGCGCATCTCGACGCCGCCCGAGTAGAGGCGGCTGAGGAGCTCGCGCGCCTCGGGACGGTTCTCGGGGAGGTCGGTGTCGAGGAGGATCACCGGGACGCGGCCGACCATCAGCTGCCAGGCGCGCACGAAGGTGTCGTGCCCGTCGAGCTTCACGGTCACGATGCACGGCGCACCGTCGGGGAGGACGATCGGGGTGATCGGCGTCCGCGCGAGGGTGAGCGCGTCGGCCGAATCCTGCTGCCAGCCGTCGGGGGCGACCTTCTGGTCGAAGTAGCCGTTGCGATACAGGATCCCGACGCCGACGAACGGCAGGCCGAGATCGCTGGCCGTCTTGCAGTGGTCGCCGGCGAGGACGCCCAGGCCACCCGAGTAGATCGGCACCGAGTTGTGGAGCCCGAACTCGGCGCAGAAATAGGCGATCGTGCGCCCCGCGAGCTCGGGGTGGTGGGTGGCGAACCAGGTCTGCGCGTTGCTCGACTCGGCCTGCAGCCAGTGCATCGCCTCGTCGTACTGCGCGCGGAAGACCGGGTCGGTGGCGCAGGCCTCGAGGCGCGCCGGATCGACCTGGTTCAGGAAGTCGATGGGGTTGTGGCGCACGCGATGCCAGAGCCGGTCATCGATCGCGGCGAAGAGGGCGCGCGCTTCGCGGTTCCAGGACCACGAGAGGTTGCCGGCGAGGGCACGCAGCCCGGCAAGTCGGGAGGGGAGTGTCGTATTCGGCACCCGGGCAAAGTACGGGACCACGCCACGCGCGACAGGGCACCGGCCGCGCTCGCCGTGTCGCGACCGGGCCACGAACGCGCGTTCCGGTCGTGCGAGCGGCACCGAGTCGCGGTCACGTGACGCGCGGCTCGTTGCAGGAGGACGCGTGCGAGCTGCGCCACGGCGCGCGTGCACCGCGCCGCCCCGATCGCGGCACGCATGCACCGGCGCCGTGCTCGGCATCGCGTCATGCACTGTGCGCGCAGCGTGGATCACGCCCGTGCGTGGATGCAACGAGATCGTGCGGGACTGGCGAGCGATGCCGGGGTGGCCTACCGTGCGCGAACGTCCCTCGCATGCGCGGTGCGGCCGCGACCGCGCGGTGCCAGCACGCCGCCGTCGATGCGGGGCGACCGTCGCCTCCCCCCACCCGCCCCGCATGTCGCGCCGTCCCCGCCGCGCCGCCTCGTCGTCCGCCCCACCGGCGCCACCCGCGCCCCCCGCCGCGCCGGCGCCCCCGTCCGGCGGCGAGCCGGCTGCGGTCGTGGTCCGGGTTCCGCCCGTCGATGCGGTGCCGCAGAACCCGGCGACGCTGCGATCGGCGACGCGCGAGAGTGCCGACGCGCAGGCCGGTGCAGAGGCGGCGGGCAAGGGTGCGGCCCGGGCGCGACCCGCCACTACGCCATCTGCCCACCGGAAGAAGCGGGCGGACGCGGACCGTTCACCATCGGCCGGTACCTCCAAGGCTGCGGCCCGTCGTGATGACGATCCAGAGTCACTTTACGCTGGCGAGTCATTAGGGGGCGCAGCAACGAGCCGCAACGGCGACAGGAACGTCACAGTGAGCGGCAAGGATGGGCAGGCGTCCAGGGGTGCACGTCCCCCGAAGGCGCCCGCGCGCAAGAAGCCGGCGACTGGTGCCGCACCGGAATCGACTGCGTCCGAGCGGCCGACGGCCACGCCGTCTCCTGAACTGGACGTCAAGGCGTCCAAGGTGGCGGCATCCGGCGTCAAGGCGTCGAAGAGCGCCGCGAAGCTCCCCAAGGTCGCGACGCCCGATGCGCCGCCCAGCACGGCCGCACGATGCGAGCAGCCGCCACCGCCCGCGAAGGGCGAGAAGCCCCGCAAGGGCGAGAAGAAGGCGAAGAAGGCCGGATCGGATACAGCGACATCGACCGTGAAGACCAGGTCGGTAGCGAAGTCCGGCACGAAGTCGGCGGCCGGCGCCGCGCGCGCCGCAGCACCCGCAGCACCCGCAGCACCCGCGGCGCCCGCCGAGCCGATCGGCGTCGCCGACCCGGCCATCGCCGCCGCCATCGCGCTCCCGCCCGCACCCAGGGTGCCGGAGGCGATCGTCGCCG
>JALOPO010000245.1 GCA_025453855.1 Gemmatimonadaceae bacterium | reverse complement strand
CGGCCGCGGGCAGTCGGTCGCACTCACCGCGCGCTACATCGGCTTCACGCCGCAGACGCGCACCGTCGTGCTCAGCGGCACGGTGACCGCCGACTTCCGTCTGGTGCGCGACCCGCTGCGCCTCAACCAGGTGGTCGTGACCGGCGTGGCCGAGGCGACGGAGACGCGCAAGTTGCCGTTCGCGGTGGGGAAGGTGGATGCCGAGGTGATCGAGCAGGTGCCGGCGCTCAACCCGGCGAGTGCGCTCGTGGGCAAGGTGGCGGGCGCGCGCGTCGTGACGCCGTCGGGGCTTCCCGGTGCCGAGACGGCGGTGCGGCTCCGCAGCGCGACGTCGCTCACGCCCGGTGCGAGCCAGCAGCCGTTGCTGGTGGTGGACGGGATCATCACCAAGGGATCGCTCGCCGACATCAACGTGCTCGACATCGAGAGCATCGAGGTGCTCAAGGGGCCAGCCTCGGCCGGGCGCCTCGGCCGGGCTCTACGGCTCCGACGCGGCGGCCGGCGTGATCCAGGTGATCACCAAGCGCGGGCGCAACGTGGCGGACGGGCGCACGAACATCACGCTGCGCAACGAGATCGGCGGGGCCAGCATCGGGCGTCGCCTCCCGCTCAACCGCAGCACGAACTGCGCGAGCCGCGTCACGCTCCCGAACGGGCTGACCGACTTCCCGCGTGACGACGAAGGGCGGGTCGACTGCGACGACCTCTCGATCTTCTACGATCAGCCCTATCCCACGGCGGCCCCGTTCCGCGACCAGCAGGACCAGGTGCTGAGCAACGGCCTGTTCTACACCAACTACCTGTCGCTCGGCCGCCGGCAGGGGAACACGAACTTCCAGCTCAGCTTCGACAACACGTACAACGCGGGCCCGGTGCGCGTGCCGACGCAGGACTTCGGCGGCTTCAACCGCCGCAACGTGCGCATCAACGTCGACCAGTTCGTGAACGAGAAGTTCGACATCCAGGCGGGCGCGTTCTACAACAGCTCGCGCAACGAGGTCTTCCAGCAGGGCGCCGGATCGCCGTTCTTCGGGACGCTCTTCATGCCCCCCGACGTCGACCTCCGGCAGCGCAACACGGTCGGCGACAGTGCCCTCTTCCGCGCCAACGCGGGCATCCTCGGCGCCACGCCGTCGTCGGACCTCAACCCGCTCTACCAGGCCGCCAACCAGCGGCGCAACGACGAGCGCGAGCGGATCCAGGGGAGCTTCCGCGGGCGCTTCCGCTTCACCGACTGGCTGACGCTCGAGGGGAGCTACGGCTTCGACCGCTTCGGCAGCGAGTTCCGCTTCTTCGACCCGCGCGGTCGGCTGCAGCAGAACCTCACCGAGTTCGCGGGGGCGGTGAACATCAACAACGTCGGGACGACGGCGCAGAACGCGCAGGCGATCCTGAGCGCCACGCGTCGCACCGGTCGGCTGAACACGATCCTGCGCGCCTCGGTGCTCACCGAGGACGAGCGGAACACGAACCAGTTCGCCGGCGGCGTGAACCTCTCGGCCGTGGGTGTGCCGACGCTCGACAACACCGCGCCGCAGGGGCGGCAGATCTCGAACTTCGACTCGCGGCTCCGCGCACGGAACTTCTTCCTGCAGGGGACCGTCGACTGGGCCGACAAGCTCGGTCTCGACGTCCTCGGGCGTCGCGACGGGTCGAGCCTCTTCGGCAGCGACACGCGGTGGCGCAACTTCTATCGCGTCGCCGGCTTCTATCGCCTGTCGCAGGACGTGCGGATCCCCGGCATCGACGAGTTCAAGCTGCGGGCGGCGCGTGGCACGGCGGGGCTCCGCCCCCCGTTCTTCGCGCAGTACGAGACGTTCACGAACACCAACGGCGTGATCTCGTTCGGCGTGCTCGGGAGCCGTGACCTGCGCCCCGCGTACTCCACGGAGACGGAGGTCGGCTTCAACATCGACTTCCTGCGCCGCTTCTCGCTCGAGTACACCTACGCCAACAAGGTGACGCAGGACCAGGTGCTCCCGGTCCCGCTCTCGGCGACCAACGGCTTCACGACGCAGTGGCGGAACGCCGGGACGCTCGAGGGGAACACGCACGAGGCGCTCTTCCGGACGATCCTCGTCGACCGCCCGGGGTTGAGCTGGCAGGCGAACATCACGTTCGACCGCACGCGCCAGCGCACCACGGCGCTCAACTCGGTCTGCTTCCGCACCGGCGCCGGCTCGCTGCAGGCGAACGGCACCAACGCGACGCTCCAGTCGAACGACCTGTTCTTCGTCTGCCCGGGCGTGGACTTCGGCGCGATGTACGGCTCACGCTGGGTGCGCAGCTACGAGGAGCTGTCCGAGCGCCCCGGCTTCGACCCGGCCGCCAACCCGGCGTCGAACTACGTCGTGAACCCGGACGGCCTGCTCGTGCTCGCGAGCACGCGCGGGACCGCCGACGAGCGCGCGATCCGCTACGTGAATGCGGCCGGGAGCTCGAACGTGCAGATCGGGACCTCGATCCCCGACTTCCAGCTCGGCTTCAACACGAGCTTCACCTGGAAGGGGCTCAGCGTCTTCGGCCTGCTCGACTGGTCGCAGGGGGGCAACATCTACAACCTCCCCCGCCAGTGGCTCGCCCGGCAGGAGTTCCGCTCGGCCGACCTGGACCAGGCGGGGAAGCCGCAGGACCAGCGGCTGGCCAGCGCGTACTACGCGGCGATCAACGACGCGAACAACTTCAGCGACTACTTCGTGGAGGACGGGAGCTTCGCCCGCCTGCGCGAGCTGTCGGTGAACTACACGCTCACCCCGTCGCAGCTCGGCTTCTTCCGCCTCGACCGCGTCACGCAGCGCGTGCGGCTCGGGCTCATCGGCCGCAACCTCCTCACCTGGACGCGCTACACGGGGCTCGATCCCGAGGCGAGTGCCGTGGGGACCTCCGCCGGCACCGGCGCGATCAGCGGCCAGGGTGGCCTCGGCGCCGCCGGCGACGCGACCACGTTCCGCCTCGACAACTTCGGCTACCCGAACTTCCGGACCTTCTCGTTCCTCGTGGAACTCGGCTTCTGAGCCGTGGAGATGTCTTGCCCATGACCCGCACAACCCGACTCGGCGCCCTCGCCTGCGGGGTGCTCGCGATCGGCTGCTCCTCGCTCGACGTGGGGAACAGCAACGCCCCCGACCGCGAACGCGCCATCTCGCGCGGCACCGACCTCGTCTCGCTGCTCGGCGGCGCGATGCAGAACTGGGTCCTCGCCCAGCAGGGCGAGACCCCCGCGATCGCGACCAGCACGATGGCGCTCCAGTTCAGCATGAGCTGGGGCAACTTCGGCTCGCGCGTCTACTCGTCCGTGCCGCGCGTGCAGTTCAACAACGCGGCCACCGACCCGAACATCGGGATCGTGAACACGCCGTGGTACAACAACTACGGCACGATCGCCTCGTCGAACATCGCCCTCGCGCAGATCCGCGCGGGGGTGGTGCCGGTCGTCGACGGGCAGGACCAGACGGTCCTGGCCCGGTCGGTCGCCCGCTTCCTGCAGGGGGCGTCGATGGCCAACATCGCGCTCTTCTTCAACCAGGGGCTCTACGCCGACGAGAACACGCCGCAGGACAGCGCGCAGTTCATCAGCCGGCAGGCGATGCGTGACTCGGCGCTGGCGAAGCTCGATTCGGCGATCGCGCTGGCCGGCACGGGGAGCTTCACGCTGCCGGAGACGTTCCTGCTCACCACCGGGTGGACGTCGACGCAGCTGCGCCAGGTGGCCAACACCGAGGCGGCGCGGCTCCTCGCCTACTTCCCGCGCAGCGCCGCCGAGAACGCGCAGGTGCCCTGGGCGCGCGTCGCGCAGTACGCGAGCCGCGGGCTGAGTGCCGGGACGGCGTTCAGTCCCACCATCCGCGGGGACCAGAACGTCTTCTACGACGGCTGGAAGGCGTACGTCGGCATGTGGGACAACTGGATGCGCGTGAACCAGCGTGTCGTGCGCCTGCTCGACCCGAGCCAGCCCACGCCGTACCCGACGACCGGGCGTCCGCCGGCGCCGGTCTCGCCCGATGCGCGCTTCGATCCCACGCCGCGGACGGCGGCGGCGATCGGGTCCGAGACGGCCGACTTCATCTACGTCCCCTTCGACTTCTTCAACCCGGCGCGCGGTCGCTACCACTTCAGCGACGTGGGCTACAACCGTTACGGCTGTCACGGCTTCTCGGCGCCCGATGGTGGTGGGCTGTGCGAAGTGCCGATCCGCATCGCCGCCGAGAACGACCTGCTGTGGGCCGAGGCGCTGGTGCGGAGCGGCGGGAGCCGGTCACAGGCGGCGCAGCTGATCAACAACTCGCGCGTGACCCGCGGGCGTCTCCCGGCGCTCACGGGTGCGGAAGCGGGGGCGGGGAACATTCCGGGCCTCGCCCCGCTCGCCGGCGCGGACAACAACGACGTGCTCCTGCGCGCGATCTTCTTCGCTTCACCACCTTCTCGGTGGTGGCGGCGAACGACCTGGCGAGCACGCCGCGCCAGTTCCCGGTGCCGGCGCGCGAGCTGGAGACGCTGCGCCGGTCGCTCTACACGTTCAGCGGTCCCGACAGCGTCGCCGGGCGCCTCGCGCGCGCGCCGAACGAGCCGCCGGTCTTCCTCTCGGTGCAGGGCAACCATCGGCGGGCAGCCGGTGAGCGGGCCGGGGGCGGTGCTCGACGACGCGCGAGCCGCGAACGCGGCGGCGCGTCGCCAGCGGTGGCTGCCGCGGAACTGAGGATGCTCGTGTGAACGAGGCGGCGACGGTGGCATGCTCCCCCGTCGCCGCACGGAAGGTCGACGGGGGATGCGCGCTGTGGTGCATCCCCCGTCGTGCGTGCGGAACACGGTGGCGGCGATCCGGGATGCGCGCGTCCTACGGCTTGCGCGGTCGCGGCGGCACCCAGCTCGAGATGGCGATCACCCCGCAGCTCGCCCCATCGCGCAGGAACTCCGCCGGCACTTCGCTCGCGCCGCGGTAGAGCTCCACGCCCCCCACGTCGCCGATGGGCATGTCGAGGAGGTCGGCGCCGGTGGGGAAGCCGTCGATGAAGTAGAGCGGG
>JALOPO010000244.1 GCA_025453855.1 Gemmatimonadaceae bacterium | reverse complement strand
TCGCCCGAGCTCGCGCTGCGGAGCGCGGTCGTCCCGCTCCTCGTGGCGCTCGACGCCACGCGCGCCGAGGCGGTGCGCCGCGGCGTGACCGACCCCGAGCTCCCGGTGGTGCGCATCACGCTCGGCGCGATCATGGACCAGGGAGACCGCATGCGCGGCATCGGCGCCGATCCCGCGCTCCGCGACGCGATCACGACCATGATGCGTCTCGCCGAGTCCACGTCGGTCGACGACCGGCTGCGCGCGACCGCGGTGCTCGCGCTCTCGGCGCTGGGCGGCGACGTGGTGCGCGACTGGCTCCTCTCGCACCTCGTGCGGCGCACCCGCGTGCTCAACCGGCTGGCGCTGCACGAGCCGGGGACGCTCGCGGTGGCGTCGCTGCATGCGCTGCGCCGCGACTGGCGGGGCGACGCGGTGGTGCGGCCGGCCCTCGAACTCGCCCAGCGCGAGGCGCGCGACGCGCGCTGGCTGACGCTCGCCGTCGACCGCGCACCGGACGATCGCGCATGAAGGCGACGATCGCGTGGGTGCATGCGGTGCAGAACGCCCTTGCCGCCATGGCGCATCACGACGAGCGCCATCCGGCGCGCGTGGAGACCGAGCTCCGCGCCTACGCGCTGCTGCAGCGCGCGCTGGCCAGCGATGGCCCGATCGCGCTCAGCATGCGCGACGGGACGATGACGCTCGCCAACGGCACCAGCGTCACGCTCCCGCGCTGGGAATGGGGTGAGCGCCTGGCCGCGCTCGGCGTGGCGCGCCTCGAGGTCGACGCCCGCACGCATCTCGCGTCGAGCACCGTGCTCGCGCTGCTCACCGAGCTGCGGCAGCGCCTCGATGCACCGGCGCGCCTGCCGGCGCCGTGGGCGCGCGAGGGGATCCGCCTCGTCCCGGCCGAGCGCATCTCGCCGGCGAACGGCGCGGTGCCGGTGGCGGCTCCAGCTGACGCCTCGCCGTCGGCAACGCGCCCGACGCCCGCCTTCACGGCCTCGATCCGTGCGCCGCAGGTGACGCGCGCCGGGTCGCCGACACCCGCGGTCGGCGCGCGTGCCGTGAGCGGCGCGACGGTGCAGCTCCCGGCGATCCTGCCGGCGTCGCGCCGCGCGTCGCTCACGCCGATCGCCACGCCGGTCGTCGCCACGGCGGCCGCGGTGGCCGCCGCACCGCTCGAGAGCGAGCTGCGCCGCCTCGCGCACGTCTTCGAGCAGGCGCACCTGCACGAGCGCGTGGCGCTCGACGAGGCGCGCGCGGTGGCGCACGGGGTGGCGCTCGTGGTGCGACAGGCGAACGGCGGGCGCCTGCCGCGCCTGGCCGCGCGACGCTACGAGGAGTACGCGGTGGCGCACGCGATGAACGTCGCGCTCCTCGTCGGCGCGACGGCGATGAAGCTCCACTTCACCGACGAGGACCTCCAGGCGATCGCCACCGCGGCGCTGCTGCACGACATCGGCGCGACGCGCGTGCCGCATGCCCTGCTCGCGAAGACGACGCCGCTCACGGTCGACGAGCTGGCGGTCGTGCGTCGCCACACCGAGCTCGGGGCGCGCATGCTCCTCGCCGAGGACAGCCACGACCTGCTCGCGGCCACGGTGGCGCACGAGCACCACCTGCACGCCGACGGGCGCGGCGGCTACCCGGTGCTGCGCGTGGCGCGGGCGCCGCACTTCGCGAGCCGCCTCGTGCAGCTCGCCGACGTCTTCGACGCCATGTGCAGCGAACGTCCGTACGCCGCCGCGGTGGCACCGCGCGCCGCGCTCGACACGATGGAGTCGGCGGCGGGGACGCAGCTCGACCTCGCGCTCTATCGGATCTTCCGCCGGGTGGTCGAGGACGCGCACGCGTCGTGAGGCGGGGCGCGGGCGACGTGCCCACCGCGGTGGTGGTGGTGCAGGTACTCTTCAGGCGACGCGGCGCGACGATCCGGTCGTGACGCAGCGCTGCCCCGCCCGCATTCGTCGCCCACCGCGTGTCCGCCGACCATTCCTCGCCGCGCCGCTTCGCGAATCGTCATCTCCCCGACCGCGCGCCGCAGGGCGTGCTGCGCTGGCAGCTGCAGCGCCTGCGCGATCGGCTCCCGCGCCCCCCACGCGCGCCGATCACCGGCGTCGTGCCCGACGTGGCGTGGCTGCAGGCGAACCGCACCGTCACCTCGCTCACCTGGATCGGCCACTCGTCGCTGCTCTACCAGCGCGATGGCGTGAACGTCCTCTTCGATCCCGTCTTCAGCGCCTTCGCGTCACCGGTGCAGTTCGCGGGCCCGCGACGTCACCAGCCGCCCGGCCTCGCGCTCGCCGAGCTCCCGCACGTGGACGTGGTGCTCCTGTCGCATGCGCACTACGACCATCTCGACCTCCCGTCCGTGCGCGCGCTCGCGCGACAGCCCGGCGGCTCGCCCACCTTCCTCGTCCCGCTCGGCCTCGACAGCTGGTTCGCGCGGCACGTGCGCGGCGCCAGGGTGCGCGCCTGCGCGTGGGACGACGTGGTGTCGTGGCCGGGGCGCACGACGACGCTCGAGCTGCACTTCCTGGCCGTGCAGCACTGGAGCAACCGCACGCCGTGGGATCGCAATCGCACGCTCTGGGGGAGCTGGGCGATCGTCGATCCCGGCTTCCGCTTCTGGTTCTCGGGTGACCTTGGCTACTCGCGCGACACGCAGGAGATCGGTGCGCGCTTCGGCCGCTTCGATCTCGCGGCGATCGCCATCGGCGCCTACGAGCCGCGCTGGTTCATGCGCGACCAGCACCTCAATCCCGACGAGGCGGTGCGCGTGATGGGCGAGGTGGGGGCCGAGCGCGCGATCGGGATCCACTGGGGGACGTTCGCGCTCACCGACGAGTCGCTCGACGAGCCGCCGCGCGCCCTCGCGGCGGCGGTGGCGGCGCATGGGCTCGCATCGGACCGCTTCGACGTCATGCGACACGGGGAGACGCGGCGGTACTGAGGGCACGAAGTGAGGCACGATGCGCGAAGGGAGCGCCCTGTCGGAACAGGGGGGTAGAATCCCGTGGTCGCCTCGCGCGACAGACACGCTCATCTCGGACGGGGCAGCGCCACACGCGTCACGCATCGTTCGTGCACGCATTGCTCGCCGATGCGCGAGTACCGGGTGGAGAACTGCGAGATAGGCGAGGTACATGATGAGACCATGGAGGGTCGCCGCCGGGTTCGCGCATGCGGTATGGCTGCTGGGCGCCGCGATGCTCGGGCTGTCTCACGGGGTGACGAACCATGGGCGCACGGAAGCGCGCCAGGCGCCTGTGCGGACGCGAGCCACAGCGGGTGCAGCGCACCGCTCGTCCGATTCCCTCTCACGACGAGCCTTGCTCGCCTACAGCGCCGAGCGCGTCTACACGAGCGACCGAGCCCTGTGCAACAGGCGCACTGCGTCGCAACGCGACATGACGGTGTGCTGGGCGACTCGGCGGCGGGTGCGCACGGAGGAGGCGCTCGCCGCGTATGCACGCGCGGCCGCTGCCACGAAAGACTACCCCGAAGGCAAGCTGCTCCCCGCCGCCTTGCAGGCATGGGAGCGGTACCGTGACAGCAGCTGTGCGGTAGTCGCTGCCGCGTGGGAGGGCGGATCGCTCGCGGAGTCCGTTGCCTTGCAGTGCCGCGCACGCCGCGCCGCCGAGTTCACGGAGGCCATGTATGGCGTGCTGTTGAACAGCATGGACTGAGCGTGTGTGCTTGGCGAGAGGCAGGGTACGCATGCGCCGTGCGGCGCACCGGTCTCCCCGACGTGCGCCCGACCGGGAGCACGGCCCGCTCCGTGATGCGACGAGCGAAGCCCGCCTCGCATGAGGACGGACCGCACGCGTTGCGCCGCACGTCCGCTACGGCCGCGGCCGCGCCGTGCGCCCGCCCCCGCCGCCGGTGCTCCCGGCCGAGCCACCGCCCGACCCGCGCGCACCACCCGGGCTCATCGTCGGCCGCGGCGCATTGCTCCCCGGCCGCGTCGCGCCGACGCCGTTCACCATGCGCGGCCGCTCCCCCTGGCTGCCATTGCCGGGCTGTCCGGGAATCCCGCCCGTGCCCGGCGGTGCCGGCACGACCACGATCGGCCCCAGCGGGCCCGCCCACCCGCCCCACGGCGCACCGTAGAACGAGTTGAAG
>JALOPO010000243.1 GCA_025453855.1 Gemmatimonadaceae bacterium | reverse complement strand
GATCTCGCTCACGCTGAACCCCGCGTCGTGCGCGATCACGATCATGTAGCGGTGCCAGTCGGGGCGGACCGGGAGCACGTCCATGATCTCGCGGCGGTATGCCTTGACGCTGTTCAGGTCCTTCACCGGCACGTCGAACAGCGAGCGCGAGAGGCGGTTGTAGATGCCGCTCACGAACGCCTTCTCGTACTTTCCCTCCTTGAAGCCGGTGACCATGTCCGATTCGCCGCGCCGGATCGGGGTGACGAGCCGGGGGATGTCCTCTGGCTTGAACTGCAGGTCGGCGGGATAGAAGACGAGGATCCCGCCCTGCGCGGCGAGCCACCCGGTGCGGAGCGCGTCGGCGATGCCGCGGCGGCTCCGGTGCCGCACCGGATGCAGGAAGTCGTACCGGCGCGCGAGCTCCTGCAGCACCGCCCAGCTGTCGTCGACCGACCCGTCGTCAACGACGATCACCTCGTAGCGCGTGGCGGGATCGGCCGCGAACGCCTCCGCGGCCATGGCCATGAAGAGCGGGAGGTTCTCGGCTTCGTCCTTGGCGGGAACGAGGACGCTGACGTCCACGGGCGGTGCGGTGACGCCCGCCGGCACGCGCGGCGCGACGGCGGGGGCGTTCGTGACGGTCATACGCGCTTGCGCATGCGGGCGGAGAGGACGCCGAGCTGGTCGCGGTACTTGGCCACCGTGCGGCGCGCGATGACCACGCCGTCGTTGCGCAGGATGTCCACGATGGCCTGGTCGGTGAGCGGGTCCTTCGGATCCTCGGCATCCACGAGCTTCTTGATCTGGTCCTTGATGCCGCGTGCCGAGACGTCGTCGCCGTCGGTGGTGCTGAGCCCCGACGAGAAGAAGAACTTGAGCGGGAGGACGCCGCGCGGCGTCTGCACGAACTTCTCGTTCGTGACGCGGCTCACGGTGCTCTCGTGCATCCCCACCACCTCGGCCACCTCGCGCAGCGTGAGCGGCTTGAGGTACTGCACGCCGCGCTCGAAGAAGTCGCGCTGCCGTTCCACGATGTAGTTCATGACCTTGAGCATCGTCTGGCGGCGCTGCTCGATGGCCTGGATCATCCAGTTCGCGGAGTTGAGCTTGGAGGCGATGAACTCCTTGTTCTCGCCGTCGAACTTCTTCTTGTCGCGGGCGATGTCCTGGTAGCTGCGCGAGAGCTTGAGGCGCGGCAGGTTGCCGTCGTTCAGGTAGACGACATAGCGGCCGTCGACCTTGTCGACGACGAGGTCGGGGATGATGTAGTGCTCGGTCGCGCTGGCGTAGCGGAGCCCGGGCTTGGGGTCGAGGCGCGCGATGCGATCCGCCACCTGCTGCACCTCGGCCGCCGGGACCCCGAAGCGCTTCGAGAGCTCGCTCCAGCGGTGGGCGAGGAGCTCGTCGAAGCCGTCGCGCACGATGCGCCAGGCCAGCGACTCGGTCTCGCCCGCATCCTCGAGCTGGAGGAGGAGGCACTCGCGGAGCGAGCGCGCCGCGACGCCGGCGGGGTCGAGGCGCTGGATCGTGCGCAGCATCTCCTCGGCCTCGACCATCGTGTAGAACGGGAGCGCGTCCGGGTCGCGGCCAAGGTTCTCCGCGACCTTGCGCACCTCGCCGTTCACGCCGTCGATGATCTCCTCGAGCGCGCAGGCGAGGTAGCCGTCCTCGTTGATGTTCCCGATGAACTCGTCGGCGAGGAAAGCCTGGCGCCCGTCGAGGTCGAGCAGGGTGACCTGGTCGCGGAGATGGTCGAAGAGATCGCGGCTCTCGACGGTGATCGGCTCGATGTACTCGCGCTCCTCGAACTCCTCGCGGCGCCCGCCGGTGTCGAAGCCGTCGAGCAGGATCTCCTCCCAGTCGATCTCCTCCTTCCGCTCGCGCTCCTGCTCCTCCTTGGTGAGCTCCTCGACGGTCGTCCCATCTTCCGCATCCTCCTCGTCGGGCTCGACCATCTCGAGGAAGGGATTGACGAGGAGCTCCTGCTTGAGGTGCTGCTGCAGGTCGAGCAGCGGCATGTAGAGCAGGTCCATCGCCTGGTAGAGGCGTGGATTGACCTTCAGCTCCTGGCGGAGCGAGGTCGACTGGTTCAGTCCCGTCTTCACGCGACCGCCCCGCCCGGTGCGGGCGTGCCGGTGCCCGCGAAGCGTTCCCGGAGGCGCGCCGTCAGGGTGGGCCCGAGATAGATCTCGGCGACGGTGTCGTCGAAGACCAGCTCGCGCACGGTCCCCGAGACCTTGACCTGTCCGTCGAACATGATGTAGGCGCGATCCACGATGTCGAGCGTCTGTTCCACGTTGTGATCCGAGATGAGGACGCCGATGCCCCGGTGCCTGAGTCCCGCAACGATGGTCTGGATATCGTGGACTGCAATCGGGTCCACCCCGGCAAATGGCTCGTCGAGCATCATGAACTTCGGCTCAGTGACCAGCGCGCGCGTGATCTCGAGGCGGCGGCGCTCGCCACCGGAGAGCGCGTACGCCCGGCTCTTGCGCAGGTGCTTGATGCTCAACTCGTCGAGGAGCGTCTCGAGGCGCTGCGCCCGCTCCGCGCGCGAGAGGTCCATCGTCTCGAGGATGGCGAGGATGTTCTCCTCCACCGTCAGCTTGCGGAAGATGGACGGCTCCTGCGAGAGGTAGCCGATGCCTCGCCGTGCGCGACGGTACATGGGCATCGCCGTGATGTCCGTGCCATCGAGGACGATCGACCCTTCCTGCGGCTGGATGAGCCCCACGATCATGTAGAACGTCGTCGTCTTGCCGGCGCCGTTGGGGCCGAGGAGGCCGACGATCTCGCCCTGCCGCAGGTGGAGCCCGACGTCGTTCACGACGCGCCGCTTGCGGTAGGTCTTCACCAGCCCCCTGGCCTCGAGCTGGCTCGTGAGCTTCGCGGCGGTGCGCGGCGTGAACGCGCGCGGGCGCCCCTCGCTGATCGCGATCTGGTCGCCGGTGCGGCGGAAGACGTCGGCGGCGATCTGCTCGCGATTGGGGCCGATGTCGCGCCAGATGTTGTCGACCACGCGCACGCGCGCCCCCGGCTCGTCGAGGCCGCGCGCCGGGAGCTCGACCACGCCGTCCTGCACGAGGCGCGGGAGCACCGTCTGGCGCAGGTGCGTGCGCACCTGGTCCATGGAGAGCTGCCCCGCGGCCCGATCGGCGTCGCGCCCGGCGGCGCGCTCGAGGAGGATGTGATCCTCGCGGTACAGCCGCGCGATCTCGTCGAAGCGCGCGAAGCCGGTGGCATCGGCGGCCGCGATGAGTGCATGCATGGCGATGGCGGGCGCGCGATCGTGCGGCGCGAAGTGCTCGACCAGCGCGCGGATGCGTGCCGGGAGCGCCTCGTCGTCGCCGCGTGGCTCGGTGCCGTCAGGGAACAACCGCTCGATCATGGCTTCGCCGGCGTGGCCCGCGTCGGCGTCGACGCGGGCGTGACGGGGGGAACCGGCGCACGGGATGGCGTGCCGGTCGGGCCGGGCGTGCCCGGCGTGGCGGCGCGGCCGGCCGAGTCGCGCGGCGCCGGGGTGACGACGGGCTCGAGGTAGAGCCCCACCGCCCGTCCCTCGACGAGCACGCGCGAGACCTCGCTCGTGGAGTCCATCGTCACGCGGATGAGGGTCCCGCGCGAGTAGTTGATCGCGGGACGCGCGGGCCCCGATCCCTCGCTCGCGACCTGCGTGCGGGCGCTGGCGTTCCCGCGTGCCTCGAGCGCGAGCAGGCGCACCGCGCTCGTGTCACGCACCGGCGGTGCCCCCGCGCCGGCGGCCGAGTCGCGCGCCGTGGCCACCGCGCGCGCGCTGTCGCGCGCCGCGACCGCCTCGCGGCGATCCCGCTCGCGCCCAGCCGCCGCCGCGCGTGCAGGCTGCGCCGCGGCGCCCCCCCGCGCAGTGGAGTCGAACCAGGCGAAGATCGTCACGATCCGGCGAGACCGCGCGGGCGCGCGACGCCCCCCACGCGAAGGCGCCCTGCAGCCGGTTCTGGTCGACGCGCAGGTCGATCGTGTCGCTGGTGAGCAGCAGGTCCTCGCTGGCCGCGCGCGCCTCGCGCTTGGCGAGCACGCGCTGCACGGCCCGGTCGCGCGAGAAGATGTCGAGCACCGTCCCCTTGAGCGTGTAGCTGCGGTCGCCCTTGCCGCGCGCCACCGGGTTCCCGATGAGCCGCGCGAACTCGGTGCCGCTGTCGAGGTAGGCCGAGTCGCTCCGTGCGTCGAAGTCGGTGCGCGTGATCTCCACGCGCCCGCCGGCGTAGACGAGCGAGTCGTTGGTGGTCACGACGCGATCGGCGATGATGAGCACCGGCTCCTGCGGGCGTCCGGCCGAGTCCTGCTGCGCGAGCGTGAAGCGCGGCCGACTGGGCGCCTCGAGCCGCGACACGCGCACCCCGCGCTGCGGCCGGTAGTAGGTCGCCTGCGGGCCGCGCATCGTGCTCCCGCTCGGCAGCACGGCATCCACGTTGCCTTCCGCGAAGAGTCGCTCGTCGTTCTGGAAGTACGAGGCGCGGTCGCTGTTCACGCGCACCCGCGGCTCGGTGTAGCGCACGTGCCCGATGAGGTAGAGCACGCCCGATTGCTGGTACCACTCCGCGCTGTCGGCGGCGAGTCGCACGTCCTGGTTCAGGCAGCGCGCGAGGAAGCCGGCGCCGAAGAAGACGTTCTGCGGTCCGCCGGGCGTGGGGCGCGTGACCACGAAGCGCGACGAGTCGCTCGAGCGCAGCACCTCGACGTCGCAGCGCCCGCCGACGCCCTGCGCGAGCGTCGGACCAACAAGCAGTACCGTCGCCAAAGCCGCCAGCGACAGTCGCGCGGCCCGCCTCATCGTGTCGCTCCCGGCGGCGGGATGGGCGGGATCCCACCCGCCGTGGGCGACGTGGGCGGCATCGACGGCGTCGGTGCAGGCGCGGAGCGCGTGGTGTCGGCACGCAGGATCATCCCTTCCCCGCCCCGGCCCGCCGGGAGCACGACGCTCCCGCCGCTCGACCGCCCGAACTTCTTCACGCGGATGTTGAGCATCTGCGGATCGGACTCGAAGCCCACGCCCTCCAGTCGCCGATCGGCCTGCACGAGCACGAACGGGCTGTCGCTCACCACCATGTTGCGGTACTGCTCGAAGCGCAGGAACGGCGTCGTGAGGCGCTTGCCGTCGGTGGTGACGACCTCCACGCGCTTGCGCGCCTCCATCACGCCGCCGCGCGTGTTGTACGTCCCCTCGCGCGAGGTGAGCACCGCATCCTGCGCTCCCGTGCGCGAGAAGAAGACGGTGCGCACGCCGCGCAGCTCGATGCGCGTGTTCTCGTCGAAGAAGAAGCCCGAGTCGCTCTCCAGCCGCGCCCGCAGCACGCCCTCGTCGGTGAGGACGGTGCGGAGCTTGAACATCACCTGGTCGGCGCTGTCGACGGTGGTGGCGCTGCTCGTCACGGGACGCGCCGCGTCGCCACCGCAGGCGGCGACGGCGGCGGCGGCAAGCGTCGCCCCGAGCAGTCGACGCGCCGACCGCATCGTCATGCGACACCCGCCCGCATGAGGTCGTGCAGGTGCACGATCCCCACCAGCGCCCCGGCCTCGTCGAGCACCGGCATCGCCATGATGCCGAAGCGCTCGAGGCGGAAGACGACGGCACTGGCCAGCTCGTCCTGCGTGGCCACGCGCGGCGAGCGCGTCATCACGTCGCCCACCGCCAGCGCGAACGGATCGCCGCTCCGTTCGAGCAGCCGCGCCAGGTCGCCGGCGGTGACCACGCCCGCCACGCCACCGCGCCCGTCATCCACGACCACGATGCCGCGCCGCTCCGCGAGCGGGATGATGGCGTCGCGCATCGTCGCCGTCGCCGGCACCACCGGCAGGCGGTCGCGCTCCATGATCTCGCTCACGCGCGTCGCCAGCTTGCGCCCCAGCGAGCCACCCGGATGCAGCCGGGCGAAGTCCTCGCGCCGGAACCCCTTGTGCTCGAGCAGCGCCACGGCGAGCGCGTCGCCGAGCGCGAGCGCGACGGTCGTGCTCGTGGTCGGCGCGAGGTCGTGGGGGCACGCCTCCTCGCTCACGCCGCCATCGAGCACCGCATCGGCCGCGCGGCCGAGCGTCGACGCCGCGTTCCCCGTGATCGCCACGATGCGCACGCCGAGTCGCTTGAGCTCGTCGAGCAACGGGAAGAGCTCGACCGTCTCCCCACTCTTCGACAGCAGGATCGCGACGTCGCTCGGGCCGACGATCCCGAGGTCGCCGTGCACGCTCTCCACCGGGTGCAGGAACATCGCCGGCGTGCCGGTGGAGGTCATCGTGGCGGCG
>JALOPO010000242.1 GCA_025453855.1 Gemmatimonadaceae bacterium | reverse complement strand
GCAGGATGCGTGGGTGCGCGTGGTGCGCGCCTTCCCGCGCTACCACGCGGGGCACCCGTTCGAGTCGTGGTTCTTCACCATCCTCGCCAATCGCTGCCGGAGCGCGATGCGCCGCCGCATGCTCGAGCGGCGCTGGTTCTCGCCGATGGACGACGACGTGCACGACGTTCCGCTCGATCCGACGGCGCGGCTCGATGCGGCGGCGCTGGCGTCGGTGGTCAAGGGCTTCCTGCAGTCGCTCCCGACCGAGCAGCGCGAGGCCTTCCTGCTGCGCCACGTGGAGCAGCTCCCGTACGAGGAGATCGCGCGCATCACCGGCGCGGGGGTCTCGGCGTGCAAGATGCGCGTGAAGCGCGCGACGGACACGGTGCGGGCGCGGCTCGCGGAGGTGACGCGATGACGCCCGACGAGGAGTTTCCCATGGATGATGCCGCCGTGCTGCCAGGCGAGGCGCTCGAGCAGGCGCTCGGGGTGCTGCGCGCGACGACACCGGTCACGAGCGCCGGCGCGGCGGCCATCGCGGCGCAGGCCCGGCTCGCCGCAGGGCGGACCGAGGTCGGTGCGGTGCCACGCGCGGCGCGATGGGTCGCGCGTGGTGCGCTGGCCGCGGCGGCGCTGCTCGTGGTCGCGCTCGGCGTGCGCGTGGCGCGCCATGCGACGCCTCGTGATGCGGCGCCGACGGTCGCGACGGTGCCGGTGCAGGAAGCCGACGCGCGTGACGCGGGTGCCGGCGATGCGCGTGCGAGCACGGCGCCCGAGCTCCCGCTCGTCCCCGCGCTCCTGCACGAGCGCGAGCGGGCGTCGGCGCGCCCCGTGATCGCACGCTCGGTGCGGCTGCTGCTCGAGGCGCCCGATGCGCGCCGCGTGCAGGTGGCCGGCGACTTCAACGACTGGAGCCGCGACGAGACGCCGCTGGTGCGTGATCCCGCCACGGGGCGGTGGACGGTGGTGCTGCAGCTTCCCCCGGGGCGCTACAAGTACGCCTTCCTCGTGAACGGTCGGCGCTGGGTGGCCGACACCGCGCACGAGCGCGTGCGTGACGACGACTTCGGCGTGCCGACCTCGGAGCTGGTGGTGGAGGCACGGCCATGATCGCCACCGCGCGGGTGATGCGCGCGCGTCCGCTTGGGCTGGCATGGCTCGCACGCGTCGCCGCACGCGTGGCGATGGTGCTCGCCGCGGTCGTGACCGTGCCGACGCTCACCGCGCAGGGTGCGCAGGCGCCGGGCGAACGACTGCAGCTCGTGCTCCGCGATCACGCGGCGCGCGGGCTCCCGGTGGCGCCGCTCATGGCCAAGCTGGCCGAGGGGCGCGCGAAGGGGGCGAGCGAGGCGCGCGTGGTGGCGGCGGTCGAGCTGCTCGCGGCGCGACTCGACAGCGCCGCGCGCGCGCTCGCGCCGGCGCCCACCGAGGGCGAGCTGCGCGAGGGCGCCGAAGCGCTCGCGGCATCGGCGTCGCCGGCGATGCTCGTGCGGCTGCGCTCGCGCGCCGGCCGGCAGCCGCTCGAGCCCTCGCTCGCGCTCCTCACGCGGCTCCTGCGTCGCGGGGCGCAACCGGCGCTCGCCGAGCAGGCGGTCTGGCGCCTCCTCGATCGCCGGCTGCCGACCGCCACGCTGCTGGCGACCGCCGACGCGATCGTGCGCGACCTCGACTCGGGCGGGCAGCTCGGCGACATTCTCGACACGCGCGTCGGGCCGGCGCGGTCGTTCGGTGACGGGACGTTCACCGCCGACGGCGTCGGCAACACGGGCACGACCGGCTTGAGCGGGACAGGCGGGTCGCCACGCAACGCACCACCTCCTCCACCGCCCCCACGACGCCCCTGATGCCCTCGGCCGTGCGCCGGTCATGCACACCGCGCGCGCTGCTGCTCGGACTGGTCCCGCTCGTGACGAGCGGAGCGAATCCGGCGTCGGCGCAGGCGTGGCGCATGAGCGCGATGGCCGATGTGAGCACGGGGCAGGGACAACCGGCGGTCGGGACGCGCGAGTGGATGACGCTCGGCGGCGTGCAGCTGCGCGCCGACGGTCCGGTGCAGCTCGGCGCGCGCGGCGTGGGCGTGCTCGGTGACCAGTGGCGGCGCGCCGCGCTCGGCAATGCGTGGGTCGCCGCCCCGCTCGGCCGCGGCATCACGGTGGGTGCCGCCGCCGCGCATCTGGTGAGCAGCGGGGCGTCGCGCACCACACGCCTCGATGCCACGCTCGACCACACGTGGCGCGGCCGGTGGCCGGTGGCGCTCACCGTACGCCCCTTCGTCGGGCAGCTCGGCTACGCGGGGCTGCGCTTCACCGACTGGGGCGTGGACGTGGCGCTGCAGGACGAGCAGCCGCGCGCGGTGCAGCTCGGCGTCACGGCGCGCGCCATCGTTGCCCCGCGGGACGAGCTCTCGCTGGGCGCGATCGGGCTGCGCACGCTCCCGGCCGAAACCAACTTCCCGCCCTTCACGCCGCTCAATCCGCGCAGCGCGGTGGCGGTCGTCGACCTCTCGTCGCTCGCGCGCTGGCGCCTGGCCCGCATGACCTTCGATGCGGCGGTGACCGGGCGCGTGGTGCGCGATGCGCGCGGCCCGCTGCTCGCGGCGCAGCTCGCGGCCGAGCTCCCGGTGGGCGAGCGCGTGCGACTCGTCGCCGGACTCGGGAGCCAGCTCCCCGACGTGCGCCTGATGCTCGGCCGCGTGCGCTGGATGAGCGTCGGGATGCGCGTCGGCTGGCCGCGCACGATGGTGCGGCGTGCGCGACCGCGCGGCGACGGCGCGGCGATGGTGCTGCGGGTCGAGCGTGCGCGGATCGTGGTCGTGACGCTCGCCCGCGTCGCGCGGCTCGAGCTGCGCGGTGATTTCACGGGCTTCGCGCCGCGCGCGTGCCGTGCGATCGGCACGTCGCGCTTCGACTGCGGTGAGGCGCCGGCGCCGGGCGCGCACCGGGTCGCGATCCGTGCCGACGACGGGCCCTGGCGCGCGCCGGGGAACCTGCCGCCCGTGCGCGACGATTTCGACGCCGAGGACGGCGACTGGGTGCTCGCCGCGCCCTGAAACGCGCACGATCGGTCACGACGCAGAGCGGTCGCCGATCGATCACGACGCTGTCAGGGATTCCAACCGTACCGGCACGGTCGCGTCACGTCTGCGGCATCGGCGCCAAAGCGGGCGTGCCACCAGTGAAATCACCGACTGCACGGCGCCGCGTCGCAGCCGACGTTGGGCTGCAGGGGCGCGGCTGGCGCGCGACCCGGTGCGGCAGTGCGCGTCGTGCACGAGACCGTCTCGCGATCGCGATGGCTCGTCCGCACCCGTCGCTCCGTCCGTTCCCGACGCCATCCCATGCCCGTGCCGATGCCCCGCGTGACCGACGCCTCGACGTACCGCCCGCCCGCCCCCGACGCCGCGCCCCCTTCGCCCGACTTCGCCGACGCCCTCGACGCGCTGGTGCACGAGGCCGACGAGGCGCGTGCGCTCCGCCGTCGCCGGCAGCGCTCGGCGCTCCTCGCGCGCGAGGCCGCGCACGTGCACTTCGTCTCGGCGGCGTCGGCGATCATGCGCGACGTGCTCGCGCCGCGTGCACGGGCGCTCGCGGCACGCTTTCCGTGGGCCACGCTCGACGAACAGGTCACCAACGGCGGCATGCGGCTGCGCGTGCACTTCGTGCGCACCGAGCGCTACCCGGTGACGGCCGAGGTCGATCTCCGCGTGCTGCACGATCCGGGGATGGCGGAAGCGCGCCTCGTCATCACCACCGAGCTCGTGCCGCAGCTCGTGGAGCATGCACGCAGCGTCCATCGCGACTGGCCGGTGGATCATCCCGACACGACGGAGCTCGCGACCTTCGCCGATGCGGTGCTGCTCGACTTCGTGCGTCTCTACCTCTCGATCGAGACCGACGAGCGCTACCAGCGGCTGCACACGCACATCGATCCCGTCTGCGGCGGCGCGGTCACCGAGGGCGATGCCGTCGCCACGCGCACGGTGGGGACGCGCACGCTCCGTTTCTGCTCCACCGCCTGCGCGGTGCTGTTCGATGCGCGCCCCGACTTCTACCTCGCGCGGTGAGATGCGGCGGAACGCATCGGTGCGCCCGCGACGCGGCGCCGTGACCCGCTGCCAACGGAGCCCATCATGCTGACCCGACTCATCGCCTCGCGCCCGGCGTCGATGGGCGGACGCCCGGTCCGCGTGGCGACCTCGGCGAGCGTGGTGCTGCACGTGATGATGATCGGCGGCTGGATCGCGCTCGCGCGGAGCGGGGCGCTGGAGCCGTCGGCGCCCGACCTGACGCGCGTCGAGTACGTCGGCATCGCCGATGTGGAGCGCCCCGCGCCCGTGGCCGAGGAGGCGCCGCCCCCGGTGGCCGAAACGCCGACCACCAAGGCGCCGAAGTACCTGCCGCCGACGGCGATGGAGGTGCAGGGGCCAGTGCTCGATCCCGCCGCCACGGCGGGGTTCCAGGAGCTCGCGCCGCCGAAGGAGGTGAGCGGGATCCCCCCCGAGGTGGCGGCGCAGGCGGTACGCGCCGAGGATTTCGGCGGGCGCGGCATGGTCGGTGGATCGGGGAGCGGCGCGAGGCCCGAGGGGCCGGTCGCAACGAGCGCGAGCGAGCTCGTGCCCGGTGCCCCCCCGGGCGACGGCGCGCCGGGCGCGGCGACCGTCTTCGACGGCGGCGCGGTGGAGGTGCCGCCCGAACTCGTGAACGACGAGCGCGTCGCGATGGCGCTGCGCGATCTCTATCCGCAGTCGATGCGCGAGATGGGCATCACGGCCGACGTGATCGCCGAGTTCACGGTCGACGCGAAGGGA
>JALOPO010000241.1 GCA_025453855.1 Gemmatimonadaceae bacterium | reverse complement strand
GCACGTGGCCGGCGTCGCCGCGCAGTACCTGCAGTCGAACGGCGGCGCGTCGCCGTCGACGGTGCGCAACGCGATCGTCGGCAACGCGACCACGAACGTGGTCACGAGCGCCGGCTCCGGCTCGCCGAACCGGCTGCTCTTCACGAACTACTGAGCGGCTGCACCGGCAGGCGACGACGGGGCCCGTGCAGGGTGCACGGGCCCCGTCGTCGGTCGTCGTCATCGTGCATGATCGCGCGCGTCGCGCCACGCGCGCCGCACGCACCCGCTCAGCGTGCGTCGAGCGGTGGTCGCGCGAGGGCCACGGGCTCGCCACGCTGGCGCACGACGCTCACCACCAGGCAGTAGCGCTGCTCGCGCGTCGCGAAGGGCGCCCAGGCCGGCGCCGGCGCGTCGGGTGCCCCCGGGAGCTCCATGCCGTTCACCGCCCGCGCCTGCAGCACGCGCACGATCGCCCCCGAGTCCGCATGCAGGAGCACCACGCCGCCGCGCAGCGACGAGTCGGCCGCGGCGGCCTGCCCCAGCTCCTCGTTCACGAGCGCGAGCAGCGTGTCGAGCGATCGCCCGGCCCGTCGCGCGAAGCGGTCGAGGACGAGCACCCCCGAGTCGGGGACGAGGAGCGGCGCCGCACCGGCCTGCGCGACGAGCACCACCTCGGGCGTGGCGCTCCCCGCCGCCTTGCGCACGGCGCTGTCGGCATCGCGCACGCCGAGCCAGCGGGCGATCACGGGGCGCGCGCGATGCAGCGAGGCGCTGTCGGCCCAGCGCAGCACGACGAGCAGCGTGCGTCCGTCACCGGCCGCCAGCAGCCCGCCCTCGACGAAGCCGGGGGCGATGCCGATGTCGGCCTGCAGGTGCTCGACGACGCGCTTGAGGCGCCGCTGGTCCTCGCGCACCGACTTCGTCGCCGGGAGCGTCCAGAGCTGGAGCAGTCCGCGCATCGCCGTGTCGAGCGCCACCGGGCGCGACGAGCGCGCGACCACGCGTGGCGTGTCGGCCGCGCCGGCGGCGGTGCGCTGCTCGCGCCGGCACGCCGAGGCGAGGAGCGAGAGCGCGAGCAGCACGAGTGGCCAGGTGCGCCGCGCGCCGGTCACGTCGCCTCCCCGGTGCGGGGCAGTCCGTCGGTCGATGCGTCGCTGCGCCGACGCCCTTCCGCGTCGCGCCACTGCGCGATGCGGGCATGATGCCCGCTGAGCAGCACGTCGGGGACGCGGTGGCCGCGATACTCCTCGGGGCGCGTCCAGCTTGGCGCGCTCACGCCGGCGCCGCGGTAGAAGGAGTCGGTGGCGGCCGAGTCGTGGTCGCTCATCGCGCCAGGCAGGAGCCGCACGACGGCATCGATGATCGCCAGCGCCGCCGGCTCGCCGCCGCTGAGCACGAAGTCGCCGAGCGACAGCTCCTCGGTCGCGAGATGGTCGGCGACGCGCTGGTCGACGTCCTTGTAGTGGCCGCAGAGGAGCGTGAGCTCCGTCCCCGCCGCGAAGCGGTGCGCGTCGTGCTGCGTGAAGCGGCGACCACGCGGCGAGAGCAGGACGATCGGTGCCTGCGCGCCGAGGTGCTCGACCGCCTCGAAGAACGGCGCGGGCTTCATGACCATTCCCGGGCCGCCGCCGTAGGGATAGTCGTCGACGGTGCGATGGCGGTCGTGCGTGAAGTCGCGCAGGTCGACGACGCGATAGTGCACCGCGCCGGCCGCGGCCGCGCGCGCCGGGATGCTGATCGCGAGCGGGGCGGCGAAGAACTCGGGGAAGATCGTGACGACGTTGACGCGCAGCGGCGCCGTCGTCATGGCGGACGCCTCGTCGATCACGGGATCAGCCCCTCGGGCGGATCGATGACCAGGCGCCGCGCCGCGAGGTCGGTGTCGACGATCCACTCCGGGCGCCACAGGAAGAGGAAGGTGGCGCCGACCTCGGGCCGGATCTCGAGCGTGAGCCCCTGCGGGAGCTCGTAGAGCTCGACGACGGTGCCGAGGGGGCGGCCATCGGCGGCGACGACATCGAGGCCGTACAGCTCGTGCTGGTAGACCTCGTCGTCGGAGGGCGGCGGCACCTCCTCGGCGGGGAGGAGGAAGTAGCGGCCGCGCCAGCTGTCGGCCTGTTCGCGCGAGGTGAGTTCGCGCAGGCGGAGGCGCACCGCCTCGCCATGCCGGCGCACGCCGGTGATGGTGACGGTGGCGCCATCGGGGGCGGGATCGCCGGTCGCGGTGCCCACGAAAAGGCGACGGCCGGACGTGAAGACCACGTCCGGCGCGTCGGTCATCGACTCGACCAGCACCTCGCCGGCGAGCCCGTGTGCCTTGCGGACCCGCCCCACGAGCAGGAGCGAGGGCGCGCTCACGCTCAGCCCTCGGCGGGCTTCTCCGCGAGCGGCACCGCGGCGGCCTTGAGCTTGGCGGCCAGGCGCGCCTCGTGCCGCGCCTTGAGGACGCCGGCCTTGCGCAGGAGCGAGCGCACGGTGTCGCTCGGCTGGGCGCCGACGTCGAGCCAGTGGTTGGCGCGCTCGCTGTTGATCGTCACGGCCCCTTCGGCCAGACGGGGGGCGTAGGTGCCGATGATCTCGATGAACTTGCCGTCGCGCGGCGACTTGCTGTCGGCGACGACGATGCGGTACTGCGGGGCCTTCTTGCGGCCGACGCGGCGGAGACGGATGCGGACCATGGTGCGGACTGCCTCGTGTCAGGCGTGGGGGTCGTGCGCGCGCCGCGAGTGCGACCGTGCACGCGGTGCGCGACGCGGCTGCGTCGCCACCGGCCCGGGCTCCTCGCGTGGCGCGAGAGATCGCGCCACGCACCCGGGGGTGCGACCGATCGCCGGGGCGATGGTCGCGCCGGTGCCTCGCGGCA
This sequence comes from Gemmatimonadaceae bacterium, assembly GCA_025453855.1. Classification (GTDB taxonomy): domain Bacteria; phylum Gemmatimonadota; class Gemmatimonadetes; order Gemmatimonadales; family Gemmatimonadaceae; genus JALOPO01. The sequence goes on along the minus strand of JALOPO010000241.1, from coordinate 1,302 downwards.
CCGGGTCCTGCGGCATCGGCGGCGTCATGCGGGATGACAGCGCCGGTGCGTCGTGCCTTCGCCCTAGCGTCCGAACGGGAGGCGCATGCCGCCCCCGGGCGCTCCGGCGAACTTCTTCATCATCTTCTGCATCCCCTTGAACTGCTCGAGCAGTCGATTGACCTCGGCCACGCTGCGCCCCGACCCCTTCGCGATGCGGAGGCGGCGCGAGCCGTTGATGAGGTCGGGCTTCTTCCGCTCCTGCTTCGTCATGGAGAGGATGATCGCCTCGACGTGCTTCATGCGCTTCGGGTCCATCTTGGCCTGCTTGAGCGCCTTGGTGTCGACGCCCGGCAGCATCTTCAGGATCCCCTCGAGTGGGCCGAGCTTCTCGATCTGCTTCATGGCCACGAGGAAGTCCTCGAGGTCCATCCCTTCCTTGCGCACCTTCTTCTCGAGCTTCTTCGCCTGGTCGGCGTCGAAGGTCTCCTGCGCCTTCTCGACGAGCGACAGCACGTCGCCCATCTGCAGGATGCGGCCGGCCATGCGCTCGGGATGGAACTCCTCGAGTGCGTCGGGCTTCTCGCCGGTGCCGATGTACTTGATCGGCTTCTTCGTGGTGCCGTAGATGGAGAGCGCGGCGCCGCCGCGGGCGTCGCCGTCCATCTTGGTGAGCACGACGCCGGTGAGGCCGAGCGCCTGGTCGAAGCCCTGCGCGATGCGCACGGCGTCCTGCCCGGTCATGCCGTCGGCGACGAGGAGGATCTCGTCGGGCTTCGCCACGTCCTTCACGCGGCGGAGCTCGTCCATCATCGCCTCGTCGATCTGCAGCCGGCCGGCGGTGTCGATGAAGACGATGCGATCGCGCTCGCTGCGCGCCTGGGCGAGGCCGTCGCGGACGATCTGCACGACGTCGGTCGTGTCGCGCCGCGCGAAGACGGGGACGCCGAGCTGGGTGCCGAGCGTCTCGAGCTGGTCGATCGCGGCGGGGCGGTAGACGTCGGCGGCGATGAGGCGCGCCTTGCGCTGCTCCTTCTGCATGCGGAGCGCGAGCTTGGCGGTCGTCGTCGTCTTGCCGGAGCCCTGCAGCCCGACCATGAGGACGACGGTCGGCGGCACGGTGCTCTGCTTGAGCCCCTCGCGCCGCTCCCCGAGCATGGCGGTGAGCTCGTCGTGGACGATCTTGACGAGCTGCTGCTCGGGGCGGACCGTCTTGAGCGCGGCGACGCCGACGGCCTGCTTCTCGACGCGCTCCATGAACTCGCGCGTGAGCGCGAAGGAGACGTCGGCCTCGAGGAGGACGCGGCGGACCTCCCGCAGGCC
>JALOPO010000240.1 GCA_025453855.1 Gemmatimonadaceae bacterium | reverse complement strand
TCGACGATCGCGCGACGCGCCTCCTCGCCCAGGTCGGCGGGCGCGAGGTCGAAGTAGCCCCCCACGTCGTGCGTGCGGGTCGTCGCCGCGCCGCTCGCATCGTGCGTGAAGAGGAAGAACTCGGCCTCCATCCCCGCCAGCATCGTGTAGCCCTGCGCCGCCGCCGCGGCGAGCTGCTGCTTGAGCACCCCGCGCGGATCGCCCGCGAACGGCGCGCCGTCCGGCGTGCGCACGTCGCAGATGAGGCGCGCCGTGCGCGCATCACCCTCGCCCCACGGGAAGACGCGGAAGGTCGACAGGTCGGGGACGAGGAGCATGTCGCTCTCCTCGACGCGCACGAACCCCTCGATGCTCGACCCGTCGAAGAGGATGTCGCCCGCCAGCGCCTTGGCGAACTGGCTGCGCGGGATCTCGACGTTCTTGATCACGCCGAGGATGTCGGTGAACTGCAGCCGCAGGAACTTCACCCCGCGCGCCGCCGCCAGTTCGAGGATGTCCTTCGCCGTCGCTCCCTTCAGGTCGCGCGGCACGTCGGTCTCATGCGCCATGCGCGCAACATACTCCGCCCGTGCGGCGCCTCGCGGCCGGGGGGCGCGCACGTCGGCGACGGCCGCCAACAGCCTTGGACACGGCGGCGCCACGGCTGGACTGCGCACGGCGCGACGGTGCCGGGCACGCCGCCGAGCACGGGACGGGCCGACCGTCGCAGGGTCTTCGAGACAGATTCTTTCAGATCCTTTCCGTTGTTTCCGAGCACGAAGGCCTCGGTCGTGCGCGGAACTCGCTGCTGCACCGTGCCGCCGTGCGCAGTCCAGCCGTGGCGCCGCCGTGTCCAAGGCGGTCCGCTGTCCAGCCGCACCGCCGCCGTGTCCAAGGCTGTCGGTCGTCCCGCGGCGGCGTCGCTCTGTCCACGGCGGTCCACGAGATCGCGCAGGGGCACGCACACCCCGCGGCCGGGTTAGAATTGGCCCACGCACGGGCGGCGACCGTCGGTGGTCGCCCCCGCGTTTCGTTTTCCCGACTCCATGTCCGCGTCCTTCTGCGCCGCCTGCGGCGCTTCGCTGTCCACCGGCGCCCGCTTCTGCCACCGCTGCGGCCAGCCGGTCGGTGACGCCGTCGTCAGCCCGGCGCTCGGGGGCGCCGCGTCCCCTGCCCCCGCGCCGCGCGCACAGCCGCAGACGCTCCCGTGGGCCGTCGCCGCCATCGCCCTCCTCGCCCTTGTGGCACTGGTCGCGGGGCGCAACGTCAACATCGGCGGGTCGAGCACCGCGGCGCCCGCGAACGCCGGCCCGATCGCCGACCCCGCCACCGGCCCCTTCGCCGGCGCTCCCACGGGGCCCGACGGGCAGGAGCAGGCGGTGCGCGCCCCCGACATCTCCTCCATGACCGCCGAGGAGCGCGCCAACCGCCTCTACAACCGGCTCATCCTGCTCTCCGAGCAGGGCAAGACCGACTCGGTGCAGTTCTTCGCCCCCATGGCGGCGATGGCCTTCAACGCGCTCCCCAGGCTCGGCCCGCTCGAGCGCTTTGAGCTCGGTCGCGTGGGCGAACTCTCCGGGTCGCACCAGCTCGCCGGCGCGCAGGCCGACACGATCCTCCGCGGCGACAAGGACCACCTCCTCGGTCTCGCCCTCGCCGCCGCCGCCGCGCGGCTCCGCAACGACGCCGCGGCCACGCGCGACTTCGAGCAGCGGCTCCTCAAGGCGGAGAAGGCGCAGCTCGCCCGCAACCTTCCCGAATACCAGGTGGCGCGCGTCGACATCGACAGCGCCCTCGCGCGCGCCCGACGCGCCAACTGACCCATGGCGACCATCACCCGCACCATCACCGTCGCGCACAGCCCCGACAGCGACGACGCGTTCATGTTCTACGCCCTCGCCGAGGGCAAGGTCGACACCGGCACGCTCGCCTACCGGCACGAGCTGCAGGACATCGAGACGCTGAACCAGCGCGCCCTGCGCGGTGAGCTCGAGGTGACGGCCGTCTCGATCCACGCCTTCGCCTACCTGGCCGACAAGTACGCGCTCCTGCCGCACGGCGCGAGCATGGGCGACCGCTATGGCCCGCGCCTCGTCGGGCGGCTCAAGCGGCCATGGAGCGCGGTGAAGGGGGCCCGCATCGCCGTCCCCGGCCCGCTCACCAGCGCGTACCTCGCGCTCCGCCTCTTCGAGCCCGACTTCGAGCCGGTCTTCTATCCGTTCGACAAGGTCGAGGATGCCGTGCTCGACGGCCACGTCGACTTCGGGCTCCTGATCCACGAGGGGCAACTCACCTACAAGGAGCGCGACCTGCACCTCTGCGTCGACCTGGGCGAGTGGTGGCACGACCAGACCGGGCTCCCGCTCCCGCTCGGCGGGAACGTGGTCCGCAAGGACCTGGGTGCGGACCTCATCACGACGGTCAGCCGCCACCTCAAGGCCAGCATCGCGTATGGCCTGAAGCATCGACGGCAGGCGCTCGATCATGCCATGCGCTACGCCCGCGGTCTGGAACGTGCGCAGGCCGATCAGTTCGTCGGGATGTACGTGAACGAATGGACGCTCGATTACGGCGATGCGGGCCGGGCGGCAGTGCGCCTGTTCTTGCAGCGCGGGGTCGAAGCGGGGATCATCCCGCACCCTGTCACGGTCGAGTTCGCCGACTGAGTCTTCCGGAGGAGCGCCGGCCCGGCATGCCGTCCCAACCCGAACGAGGCATGCACGCCCTCCCCGGCGACGCCGACGCGCCACCGGCCGAGGTGGGAGTGGGCGCCGGCAATCCCCCCGATCCGCGCGGGCCCGGCGACGAGGAGCGCAGTCGGGCGCGTCTGCTCGAGGCGCTGGCCATCGAGCTCGATGGCATCCCGACGACGCACGCCGCCCTCGCGCGCCTGCTCGAGGTCGGCACCGAACTGCTCGGCGCCGTCGGCGCCTGGATCGGCCTCACGCTCGAGGATGCCGACGCGCTGGTCGTGGTCGCGCAGCAGGGACAGGTGCCGGTCGAAAGCGGGACACGCGTCCCGCGCGACACCGCCTTCGCCGCCCGCGCGCTCCGGGCGCACGCCGCCGTCTTCGCCGATCCCGCCACCGGCGTGCGCTGGCCCGACGCCCTCGTCGATGCGCGCCCCGTGCGTGCCGTCGCCGCACCGATCCGCGCCGACGATCGCGAGATCGGCACCCTCGCCTTCATCGGTGGCGGCGGGCGGCTCTTCACGATGGCCGACGGCGGGCTCGCGCTCGATCTCGCCACGCTCGCCGCGCGCCGCCTCGGACGCAGCGAGCTCCCCGCCGATGCGGTGGCCGAGGGGCCGACCGACATCCCGGCCGCGCTCACGCAGCTCCTCCTCGGTGCGGTCGCCGCCACCGACGCCGATTCGTTCGCGCGCGACGTCGTCGAGACCTTCAACGACCGCTCGCTCCTCGGTCTGGGCGTCGCGCTCCTCGACGACGAGGGCGGCCTCCGCTATCCGGCCGCGGTCGGTGCCCTGGCGACGTTGCGTGGCACGCGTGCCATCCTCGACGATGGCGCCCGTGCACCACTTCTGCGGCAACGGCGCAGCATCGCGGTATCGGATGCGCGACAACTCGTGCCGGCCGGCTGGCGCGTGCTCCTCCCGGCGCTCCCCGCGACCTCCATCGTCCTGTCGGCCGATGGCGTCGTGGTCGGGCGCATCGACGCGCTCTTCGATTCCGAGCGGCCGGTCCCGCAGCAGGCGCTCGAGCGCATCGGCCAGCACGCGGCGCTGGTCGCGCGGAGCTTCCGTGCCCTCGCCCGCCGGAGCGCCGACACGGGGAGCTACCTCGGCGCCGCGGCGCTGCGGGCGATGCGCGCCAACGTGATCGCCCGCCTGCACGACGTGACCTCGCCGATCGCGGGGATCAGCGCCCTCACCGAGCTCCTCGTCGACGAGCCGCTCCCGGGCGAGGCGCGCGAACTGGTGGCGCTCATCCGGCAGAGCACGCAACGCGCGATCGACGCCGCCGGCGCGCTGCGCACGCTCACCGACGACCCCACCGTGCACGAGCGGACGGCGACCGACGTGGGGGCGGTCATCCGCGCCGTGCTCCGCGAGCGGGTCGATGCGCACCGCGCGCTGTCGATCGACATCGTGGCCACGGTCGACCCGGCGCTCCCGCCGGTTCCCTTCCCGGCCGGCGTGCTCCGCGACTGGCTCCTGATCGCGCTCAGCGAGGCCGAGCGCGCCCTCTTCGGCGCGGCCCGCCGCCGCGTCGAGATCCGTGCCGCGCTCGAGGAGATGGGCGCCGTGGTGGTGGTCGCCGACGACGGGACGTCGCCGACCTCCGCCACCACCGTACGGGACGTGCAGGGGGCGACGGTCACGCGTCGCCGCACGGACGATGGCTGGACGCTCCGCCGACTCTACATTCCGTTGCGTATCGGCGTCGTCCCGCCCCCGCCGCTTCCGTGATCGAACTCTCCCCGGCGACATCGTCTCCCTCGCACGCGCGCATCCTCGTCGTCGACGACGACGAGTCGATCCGTGTGGCCATGGCGCGCTACCTGCGCCGCGGCGGCTACGAAGTGGAGGTCGCGATCGACGGCGTGGACGCCGACTCGCGGCTGGGCGCCAGCGGCGCGCCGTTCGACGCGATGATCTGCGACGTGCGCATGCCGGGGCTCGACGGGAGCGAGGTGCTCGACCGCGCCCTGACGCGCGATCCGTTCCTCGCGGTGGTGATGCTCACCGCCGTCAACGACGCGCCGCTCGCCGCCGACCTCCTCGGCCGCGGCGCGAGCGACTACCTGGTGAAGCCGGTCGAGCTGCGCGCGCTGCAGGACGCGCTCCTGCGCGCGCTCGACCGGCGCGCGCTCCGCCTCGAGAAGCAGCGCTTCGACCAGCGCATCCAGGAGGAGGTCCGCCTCCGCACGCGCGAGCTGGAGATCGAGAAGGAGGCGCTGCGCGACCTCTCGGTGAACGTCGTCGAGACGCTCATCAACGCCATGGAGGCCAAGGACCTCTACCTCCGCGGCCACTCGCAGCGCGTCGCCGACCTGGCGGCCGAGGTGGCGCACGAGCTCGCGCTCGACGAGCTGACGGTGGAGCGCATCCGGCTCGCCGGGCGCCTGCACGACGTGGG
>JALOPO010000239.1 GCA_025453855.1 Gemmatimonadaceae bacterium | reverse complement strand
GTCGCCACGCACGCGCGCTGGCGCGCTGACGCGGACCGCCAGGCGTGTCGTCGCCGGCGTGACATCCCACCCAACCGTCGCGGGGCACCCGTGTCGCCTCGCGAGGAGGTACGACATGGAATTCAGGACCGGCAGCATCTTCTTCCAGCGTGCGCGCGGCTCCGGGCCACGCACGCAGATCGGGCAACCGATCGTCTTCCCGCGCCCGGTGCTCCGTGCCACGGCCGGGCTCACCGGCTACACGGCGCAATTCCTCCCCGACGATCATCACCTTGGCCAGTTCCAGGTGCGCCTGGCACCGACCGTGAACGCGAACACGGTGTCGGTGTCGGCCACGTTCGGGTTGCGCGACTGGTCGGGCGACTGGGACGACGACTACACCGGCACGGTGAACTTCGTGGTGCTGGCGGAGCTCGAGCCGATCACGGCGCGTCCGCCGCGCGGCGACCTGCTCGTCGTTGACGCCGAAGTCACGCAGGCCATCCAGTTCTTCCGTAGCGCGACGTTCCTCGACCCGGCGACCGCGCAGCCCGACAACTCGGTGCCACAAGTGGCGGGCAAGCCCACCGGCATCAGGCTCTACGTCGATCACGACGCCGGCGCGGGAGGGTCGCCGATCACCTCGCTGTCGGGTGAACTCGTGGTCACGAGCCCCGCCGGCACGCGCACGCTCGCGCCCGTGGCGGCGATCGCGCCGCGCCGCGAGGCGCTCATCCAGCGTGCGGACGTGTCGCACACGCTCAACTTCGTCATCCCCGAGGAGCTCTGCACCGGGGTCCTGACCATCTCGGGAACGGCCTTCCCGGCGAACGAGCGATGGTCGCGGTCGGCGCGGTTCGAGCGCACGATCCGCTTCGTCGACGTACCTTCGCTCCGCACCTACCTGGTCGGCGTGCACTATCTCGGCGACGGGATGGACGTGCCCGCGCCGTCGCAGGCGATGATGACGGCGACGCTCGGCACGACAGAGCGCCTCTTCCCGACCGGACAGGTGCTCACGACGGGCTATCAGGTGCTCGACTTCGACCGCTCGATGACCGCCGACATCGCCAACGGTTGCGGCGACGGCTTCGGTGCACTGCTGGATGCCCTCGACGACCTGCGCGGCGACTCGTCCGACATCTACTACGCCGAGCTGCCGGGCGGCGTGAACACCGGCAACATCGGCGGGTGCGGGCGGTCGGGGCTCGCATCGGCGGTCCAGAACGGCGGCATGATCACCGCGCACGAAATCGGTCACGCGCTCGGGCGACCGCACGTTGGATGCGCGCCGTTGAACTGTGCCATACAGCCGGCGAACCCGGAGTCGAGCTATCCCACCTACGGCAGCCTGCCGCGCGGGAGCATCGGCGAGTTCGGCTACGACCCGCTCGCGAACACGGCGTTCGATCCGGCATCGACGTTCGACCTCATGTCGTACGCGGGGCCGCAGTGGATCAGCCCCTACAACTACGCGCGCCTGCTGCAGGCGGGCGGTGGGCCGGCCGACGGTGGCAATGCGCCGGGTGCCGATGTCGCGGGCGTGCGCACGTTCGTCGGGCGCCGCGAACCGGGGATCGGCGACTGGCGCGCGGTTCCCACGGAACAGCTCGAGCTGCGCCTCACGATCCATCGGGACGGACGCGTGGAGCGCGAGCACGGCTTCCACTATCCCCGGCTGCGGGGCAGCGGCTGCGGGCACGACACCGGCTACGTGGTGGAGTTCGTCGAATCCGACGGGCGCACGCTCGGTTGCACGCCGCTCTCGTGCTCGTGCAACCTGTGCACCGAGGGCTGCTGGCCGGTGGTGATCAGGGACCGCGTGCCGCTCCCGCGCGGTGCGCGCCGCCTGCGCGTGTACGAGGGGCGCGACCGGTTGCTCCACGAGGAGGAGATCCCGGAGCGGCCGACCCTCGTGTGGGGCGCGCAGGAAACCGTCAGCGAGGGAGTGCGCCTCACGTGGGCAGCGAAGCTCGAGGGGGGCGCCGTGCCGGGCGACCTGCGTTACATCGTGCAGCTCGCCGATGTGCGCGGCGTGTGGCGTGGCGTGGCACCGCGCTCCGCGACGCCCGCGCTGGTGGTGCCGTGGAGCCTCATCGGCCGTCGGCAGACGCTGCGTGTGCGCGTGCTCGCCAGCTCGGGGATCGCCACCGGGCTCCTCGAGGGCGAGGTGAACGTGACGCCGCCCGGCGGCAACGACCCGCGCACGCCCACGGACGAACCGCCGCTGGTGGTCGGCCCGCGCGGCGCGCTCGAGCCGGGCGGCGTGATCGGGTCCTGGCTGCGCGCGCGTGGCGACGCCGCGGCGCAGTTCCGCTGGTACGATGAAGCAGGCGGCGAGCTCGCGGGCGGTGCCACGCTCGACCTGCGCTCGCTGCCGGACGGTCCGCACGTGGTGCGCGCGGTGGCGGTCGGTGGCGCGGCGCTGCAGGCCAGCCACTCCATGCTCGTCGAGAAGACGGGCGACGTCGTGCGCCTCGTTCGCGCCTTCACCCCCGTGCGCGCCGACGAGCCGCACGTCCATCCCCATCCCGTGCCGTCGCCTGCCGCGCCGGCCGATCCCGAGGTCACGCCATGATCCTGGCCACTGGTACCGCCAACTTCCCCCGCATGCGCGAGGCCGCGCAGCCGCCGCAGGTCGTCTCCGTTGCCCTGAGCGGACCCGTGTCGCGCGCCACGGCGATCATGACCGGCTTCAACGTGCAGTTCTCGCCGCAGGGGGGCGATCATCACCTCGGCCAGCTCGACGTGCGCGTCACGACCGGCGCGCCGTCGGGGAACGTCGTCCCGGTGACGGTCTTCTTCGACCTTCGCGACTGGTCTGGCAATCGCGACGACTACTATGAGGGCCAAGTGTTCTTCACGGTGGTCGGCGAGTAGCACCGACCGTCGCGGGCGAGGGGTGCATCCGTCGCGGCAAGTCGCGGCGGGTGCGCCCTCCTGCATCGGTACGCGGGCGCACGCGGTAGCACACGGGCACATCGTCGCTCGCGGTGCGCGCACGCACGGATGGTGTAGCATACGCCATGCAGCCATCGCCGCACACCCGCGTGTCACGCGCACTCCGCGTGCTCGCGCTCGAAGAGCCGCACGACCTTGCCGACGAGCGGCCGGTCCATGCGCCACCCGCGCCCCAGGCTGTCGACCATCACTCGGCCGAGGCGCACCCGGACGCCGCGGGTGATCGGCGGCACCCACGCCGCCCGCTGCTCGACATCCGCACGATCTACCACGAGCCCGACGTCCCGACCTACGCGCGCGGCGCCGAGATCCTCGCCCGCTTCCCCGATGCCGAGCGCATCGAGGTGGCGAGCCACTGGCGCATCCCGGCGGTGCACGGCGACGCATCGCGCGTGCGCGACTGGGTGCGCGTGAAGCGCGACATCCTCGTGCTCGGCGTGCGCAAGTCGCTCGAGTGCCGGCCGAACGGGCGGAGCGCCGACTTCATCGCGCCGGGGCTCTCGAGCGGCTGCGCGATGGCGTGCGCCTACTGCTACGTGCCGCGCCGCAAGGGCTATGCGAACCCGATCACGACCTTCGTGAACGTGGAGCAGGTGACGCGCTTCGTGGCGCGCCACGCCGAGCGGCAGGGCGCCAAGCGCGACCCGAACCAGGTGGACGCGACGCACTGGGTCTACGACATCGGAGAGAACGGCGACTGCGCGGTGGACGCGCGCGTGAGCGACAACGTGCGCGACTACGTGGCGCGCTTCCGCACGCTCCCCGCCGCCAAGGCGAGCTTCGCGACCAAGCACGTGAACCGCGACCTCCTCGACTACGACCCGCAGGGGAAGTCGCGCATCCGCTTCTCGCTCATGCCGGCACGCGTGGCACGGGTCGTCGACGTGCGCACCTCGCCCATGGCCGAGCGGATCGCGGCGGTGAACGACTTCGTGGCGGCGGGGTGGGAGGTGCACCTGAACTTCTCGCCGGTGATCGCCTACGACGGCTGGCTCGACGACTGGCGCGCGCTGCTGCGCGAGGTCGACGACGTCCTCTCGCCGGCGGCAAAGGCGCAGCTCGCTTGCGAGGTGATCTTCCTCACGCACAACGCGGCGCTGCACGAGGTGAACCTCGGCTGGCACCCGGGCGCGGAGCGGCTGCTCTGGACGCCCGAGTGGCAGGAGCGGAAGCGGTCGGAGACCGGCGGCGACAACGTGCGCTACCGCACGGGGCTCAAGGG
>JALOPO010000238.1 GCA_025453855.1 Gemmatimonadaceae bacterium | reverse complement strand
GCTCGTGGCGACCCGCGAGCGGCTCACAGCACCTTGCGCATCCGCAGCATCTCCGGCGCCAGGCCGCTCCGCTCGTAGAGCGCGCGGGCGCGCGTGTTCTCGGGCCAGACGTTGAGCGTGAGCCCCGCCAGCCGGTGGGCGCGTGCCCATGCCTCGGCCTGCTGCACGAGCGCCGCGCCGATCCCCTGCCCCTCGTGGCCCGGCGCGGTGGCGAGGTCCTCGATGTGCGCCACGGGCACGCGGCCGAAGTGGTCGATGACGGTGCGCACCCAGGCGAAGCCGGCGCGCGTCGCCGCATCACTTTCGGCCACGAGCACGACTTCGGCGACGGGCTCGTCGCGGGCGGGACGCGGCGCGAGGGCCCCGCACGTCGTGGCACCGAGGCGCCGCGTGGCGAGGCGATCGAGGAGCGCGGCGACCATCTCGCGCTGGCGCTCGACGAGCTGCTCGAGCGTGAACCACGATGGGAAGCCGACGCTCGGCGTGCGCTCCATCATCGCCCGCACGAAGGCGAGGTCGGCCGCGTCGTCCACGCGCAGCTCGCGCACGCGCGGTGCTCCGCTGACGGGACCGGAGGCGGACGGAGCGTCCATGGCGCCAAGGTAGGAGGCACGGGCGGTTCCCGCGATGGTGCGGTGCGCGGCCCGCGTCATGCGAACCCACCCGGCCGACCTGACGCGCGTCGACCGGGTGGATTCGGTGCTGCCGGTGGTACCCGCCGCGACCGAGGCCCCGGCCGCGACGGTCGATCAGCTCCCCGGGAGGAGCACCTTGTCGATCACGTGCACCCAACCGTTCGAGGCGCGGATGCTGGCCACGATCTTCGCACCGTTCACGAGGGTGGCGTCGCCCTGCCGCGTGAAGGTCACGGGCGTCCCGTCGACCATTGTCATCGTCTGGCCGTCGCTGAAGCTCTCTGCCGCGAGCGCGGAGGTGGTGACGTGGTGCTGCAGCACGGCGACGAGCCGGTCCTTGCTCTCGGGCTTGAGCAGTCCGTCGACGGTGCCCGCCGGGAGCGCCTCGAAGGCGGCGTTCACGGGGGCGAAGACGGTGAACGGCCCGGTGGTGCCGAGCACGTTGACGAGGTCGGCCGCCTTGAGCGCGGCCACGAGCGTCGTGTGATCCGCGCTGCCGGCGGCGATGCGGGCGATGTGCGGCTCGCTGGTGCTGTCGACGATCCCCGCCTCGCTGGCGGTGGCGGCGGCGGGCTCGCTGGCGCTGCCCGATGCGGCCGCGTCTTCCCGCTGCGCCGCGCAGGCGACGATGAACGGGACGACGAGCGCCGGCGTGAGGAGCGCGTGCGCGAGCACGCCACGGAGCGAACGACGAAGGGAACGGGAGGGCATGACGACGATCCTCGGTGCGGGGGAGTACGACGGGTGGGCGATCAGAAGTCGCGTCGATCGAAGGCGCGCGCGGCGAACCACCAGGGTCCCGCCACCCAGGCGAGCATCGCCACCAGCGCGATGCCCATGCCGGCGGGGGTGCCGAACGCCATGCGGAAGACGGCGCCGGTGTAGCCCATGAGCGCGGCGACGTCGAGGCGCAGGAGGAGGAGGGTGCGCGCCAGGTCGATCGGGTTGGCGAGCATGAAGGCCAGCATCGGCTTCTCCATCGGCCAGTCGCGGAGCGCGGTGGCGACGGCGAGCACCACGCCGTCGTAGACGAGGCCGAGGCCGAGCCAGAGCAGGATCGCGGCGCCGAGGCCGCGCGCGCGGTCGTGCACCGTGACCGCGACGAGGAAGGCAAGCGAGGTGAAGGCGGCGACGAGGAGCGCGGCGACGACGAGGAAGAGCGCGAGCGCGGGCGCGGTGTCGGCGTCGATCGCACGCTCGATCGCGAACGGGAGCGCGATGGCGAGCACCGTCGCGCCGGCGAGCGGGACGACGAGCCCGAGCCAGAGGCCGACGAAGAGCGCGCGGCGCGGAATCGGCTGGGCGAGCAGCAGCTCGGTGAACTCGCGCGCACCGTAGAGCGACGCCGAGCCGAGCACCAGCGCCACGAGCGGAACGAGCAACAGGACGATGTTGAGCAGCGAGACGAGCGCCGACGGCCCGCTGCCGCCGAGGCGGAGCAGGAGCTCGGCGGCCGCGAAGAGGACGAGCGCGTAGGCGATCACCCAGCGGCTGCGGAGCACGTCGCGCCACTGGTGCTCGGCGACGGTGCGCGCGAGCGTGGCGGCACCGGGGCGCGAGGCCGCGTTCGGCGGCACGGGGGCGATGGCGGCGGTCATGCCCCACCCCCGTTCATGACGCGCAGCGCCTGCGGCGCATCGCCGTGCAGCGCGGCGTCGGGGATGCGGTCGGTGGGCGCCTGCATGAGCGCGGCGAGCGCCTCCTCGAGCGAGCGGGCGCCGGTGCGATCGAGCAGGCGTGCGACCGGCCCGGCGAAGTGGATGGTGCCGTCGAGCAGGAAGGCGACGTCGTCGGCCATCGCCTGCAGCTCGCCGACGACGTGCGAGGTGAGGAGGACGCTCGTGCCGGCGTCGCGCGCGGCGAGGACCGCGGCCTTGAAGATCGTGGTCGCGAGCGGATCGAGGCCGGCGGTGGGTTCGTCGAGGACGAGGAGCTGCGGGCGGTAGCGGAAGGCGACGACGGCCGAGAGCTTCTGCCGCGTGCCGCCGGAGAGGGTGCGCACCGGCTTGTCGAGCTGCGCGGCGAGCGAGAAGCGCTCGAGGAGCGTGCCGTCGGGGGCCACGTCGGGGCGGAGCGCGTCGAGCATCGCGAGCACCTCGTGGCCGGTGAGGTTCTCGGGAAAGCGCGGCGCCTGCGGCATGTAGCCGATCGCCGCGCGCGCCGTCGGCTCGCGCACGTCGCGCCCGTCGGGGAGCGTGATCGCGCCACGATCGGGGGCCGCGAGGCCGAGGATGCACTTGATGAGCGTGCTCTTCCCCGAGGCGTTCGGGCCCACGACGGCGGTCACGCGCCCCGGGGCGAGCGCGAGGTCGACGCCCCGCAGGACGGCGAGCGCCCCGAAGCGCTTGTGGACGTCGGCGATGCGGATCATCGGATGGCGGCGTGGAGCGCGGTGGCCTGCGGCCGGAGCGCGGGGTGCGCGTCGGCGACGGCGGCCGGCGTGAGCACCGGCAGCACGCGCTCGGCCAGGTCGAGGAGGTCGAGGAGCACGGAGCGCAGCAGCGCGAGCGCGGGCGGGTTCTGCTCCACCACCAGGGCGAAGAGGCGCACCGGGTGGTGCGGCACGTCGCCGAGCCCATTGCGATTCAGGTCGTAGCCGCGGTAGGCGTCCCAGTAGTTCTCGCGGAACGCGGTCCCGCTCCGCTCGCCGCTGGCGAGCACGTCGAAGGCGTTGGCGACGAAGTCGTTGTGCTCGACGGTGTTGTCGTCGGCGTTGGACATCAGCCGCAGCGCCCAGCCGTTGCGCTCGAGCCGGTTGCCGGCGAGGTGGTTGCGGTTGGCATCCTCGAGGTGGAGGCCGACCGAGTTGCCGCGCACCACGTTGCGCTCGATGCGCGAGTCGCTGATCGACTTGAGGAGGAGGCCGTAGGCGGCGCTCCCCCAGGCGTCGGCGAAGCGGTTGTCGGTCATGGTCACGACGTGCGAGTACATGACCGCCACGCCGGCGGCATTGCGCTCGAAGCGGTTGCGCACGTAGGCGCAGCTGTCCGAGAACATGAAGTGCAGCCCGTAGCGGCTGTTGGCGTGGCTGGCGTTGTCGTGCACGTCGGCGTGGCGCGTGAACTCGAAGTAGAGCCCGTCGCGCTGCCCCTCGACGCGGTTGCCGGCGATCACCACGTCGCGCGCGTGCCAGAGGTGGATGCCGTTCCCCGCCTCGAGCTGCGTGCGGCCGGGGCCGCGCACCACGTTGCCGCGCACCTCGCAGCCGGTGACGCGCGCCAGGTAGATGCCGAAGAAGGCCTGGTCGATGCGGTTGTCGAGGATGCGGCAACGGGCCGCGTTCTCGATGCGGAGCGCGGCGCGGTCCTCGATGTCGCTGGCGCCGGTGTTGCGGAGCGCGAGCCCCTGCACCGTCACGTCATCGGCGCGCACCACGATGAGCGCGCTGCGGCCGGCGCCGTCGAGCGTCGCGCCGGGGCGGCCGAGGAGCGTGACCGGGCGCGTGACGACGAGCGTCGGCTCGCGGTAGGTGCCGGCCGCGAGGACGATCGTGTCGCCGGCGGCGGCGCGGGCGAGCGCGTGCGCGATCGGGGCGCCGGCG
>JALOPO010000237.1 GCA_025453855.1 Gemmatimonadaceae bacterium | reverse complement strand
CTCGGCACGCTCGCGGGGGGCGTGGCGCACGACCTGAACAACGTCTTCGCGGCGATCACCGGCTATGCGCAGCTCATGCGGCTGCAGGCGCCGGGCGGATCGGCGAGCGCCGACGACCTCGCCGCCATCGAGGGTGCCGCCGATCGCGGGGCGACGCTCGTGCGCTCCTCCTGCGCCCGCAGCTCCCGCCGGCGGTGTCGATCACGACCGATCTCGCCACCGACGCCGCCTACGTGCTCGCCGACCCCGCCGAGTTGCACCAAGTGGTGGTGAACATCGCGGCCAACGCCGTGCACGCGATGCGCCGGCGCGGTGGCGTGCTGCACATCACGCTCACGGTCCGCGGCGACGCCGTCGAGCTGGTGATGCGCGACGAGGGCGAGGGGATGTCGCCGGCGGTGCTGGAGCGCGCCGTGGAGCCCTTCTTCACCACGCGCCCCACCGGCGAGGGGACCGGGATGGGGCTGGCCGTCGCGCACGGCGTCGTGCACGGCCTGGGCGGCACCCTCGCGCTCGCGTCGCGCGAACAGGTGGGGACGACGGTGCGCGTCACGCTCCCGCACCATCGCCCCGGTCGCGACGACGCCACGACGACGCGGAGCACGCCCACCGGCCTGGCACCGCGGCGCGTGCTCGTCCTCGACGACGACCAGCTCGTGCTGCGCACGATGACGCGCATCCTGGAGCGCGCGGGGCACCAGGTCACCGGCTACACCGAGCCCCGCACCGCGCTCATGGCGCTGGTCACCGATCCGGGGTGCGCCGACGTGATCGTCACCGACCTGACGATGCCCGGGATGACGGGGCTCGAGTTCCTGGCGGCGCTCCGTCGCGCCGACGTGCGCACGCCGGCGATCATGTGCAGCGGCTACCTGGACGAGGAGACGGCGCGGCGGGCGCGGCTCCTGGGGGTGGTGCAGCTCTTCGACAAGCCGGTGCCGCACGACCAGCTCGTGCGGGCCGTCGAATCGGTCGGGACCCCGGTGGCGGCGACGGGCTGAGCGGGTGATCGTTGCCGGGCGCGGCCCGGCCCCGGGCCGGCGCTCCCCCCGAATCGCCATCCCGTTCCCATGTCCGCTTCCCGCAACAGCGTCCCGGTGACCATCGCCGAGGGCGACGGCATCGGCCCCGAGATCATGCGCGCCACGCTGCGCGTGCTCGAGGCCGCAGGCGCCCGCCTCACGCCCGAGCCGATCGAGATCGGCGAGCGCGTCTACCTCCGCGGCCAGAGCTCGGGCATCGAGCCCGCCGCCTGGGACTCGCTGCGTCGCACGAAGGTCTTCCTCAAGGGCCCGATCACCACGCCGCAGGGCGGCGGCTACAAGTCGCTGAACGTGACGGTGCGCAAGATGCTCGGGCTGTACGCCAACGTGCGTCCGTGCGTGAGCTACCACCCGTTCGTCGACTCGGTGCACACCACCGTCGACCTGGTGGTGGTCCGCGAGAACGAGGAGGACCTCTACGCCGGCATCGAGCACCGGCAGTCGGACGAGGTCTACCAGTGCCTGAAGCTCGTCTCGCGCCCCGGCTGCGAGAAGATCGTGCGCTACGCCTTCGAGTACGCGCGCACGAACGGGCGACGCACGGTGACCTGCATGACGAAGGACAACATCATGAAGATCACCGACGGGCTGTTCCACAAGGTGTTCGACGAGGTGGCGGCGGAGTACCCCGACATCGCGACGAACCACATGATCATCGACATCGGCGCCGCGCGCGTGGCGACGCGCCCCGCCGACTTCGACGTCATCGTGACGCTCAACCTCTATGGTGACATCCTGTCCGACATCGCGGCCGAGGTCACGGGGAGCGTGGGGCTGGGCGGGAGCGCGAACATCGGGACGCAGTGCGCGATGTTCGAGGCGGTGCACGGCTCCGCCCCCGACATCGCCGGCCAGGGCGTGGCCAACCCGAGCGGGCTGCTGCTCGGCGCGGTGATGATGCTCGTGCACATCGGGCAGGGCGACGTGGCGACGCGCGTGCACAACGCCTGGCTGCGCGCAATCGAGGACGGCGTGCACACCGGCGACATCTTCAGCCAGAAGGTGAGCGCGCTCAAGGTGGGGACCGAGGGCTTCGCCGACGCGGTGATCGAGCGGCTGGGGCAGGAACCGACGAAGCTCGCCCCGGTGCGCTACGCCGGTGGCGCACCGATGACGGCGGCGGCGCGCATCACGCCCGTGAAGCCGGCGAGCAAGGAGCGCGTGGGGGTCGACGTCTTCCTGCACTGGCGCGGCGATCCCGGGACGCTCGGCGCGCAGCTCTCGTCGCTCGATGGCGACGGGGTGAAGCTGACGATGATCAGCAACCGCGGCGTGAAGGTCTGGCCCGAGGGGATCCCCGAGACCTTCTGCACCGACCACTGGCGCTGCCGCTTCGAGAGCGCCTATCCCGGGCGCCCGGTGACCGTGATGCAGGTGCTGAGCCTGATCATGCGCATCGGCAACGCGGGGCTCGACCCGGTGAAGACGGAGCACCTCTTCCTCTTCGACGGCAAGCCGGGGTACTCGCTCGGCCAGGGGCAGTGAGCGGGCCCGTGCGCTGAAAAGATGATGACCGCCGGTGCGCGGTCATCCTGGCGGGGTGAAGGGGACGGCCGCGCGGTGGGGTGCGCGACCGTCCCGTCCCGTGTGGGGGCGGCGGCCACAGGTTCGCACGGTTTCGGGACGCGTGCAGTGGATTGATGACGCAACTGCGCGAGCCAGGCACTAACGTGGGGTGGCGAGTCGGAAGTGACGGCACAAGGCGCGTGCGGTGCGATGATGCCGCATGCACGATGCGGGTGACGGTGGACCGTACCGTCGACTGCATCATGGCGCCATGCCGCGCCCACCACGCTCTTGCCCCCGCGCCCGAGGTGCGCGCAGCATATGGCCATGCCGGTGCCGGATTCCGATCGGTGGACGGCGGCACGCTTCCTCGCGTGGCAGGCCCCGCGCGACGGGCGCCGCTACGAGCTGCTCGCTGGGGCGCTGATCGTGTCGCCGGGGCCGACGTTCGCACATCAGCTGGTCGTCGACGAGCTGCACGCCGCGCTGCGTGCGTACACGGTGGCAACGAGGAACGGCCGCGCACTCCAGGCGCCCCTTGACGTCCGCCTGACCGACGACACCGTACTCGAGCCCGACATCGTCGTCGTGCGCGCGCGTCGTGGAGCGCGCCGACTCGCCGTGCCGCTCGCCACCGAACTTCTCCTCGCCGTCGAGGTGCTCTCGCCGTCCACCAGCGCGCAGGCGCTCGATGCGCGGCGCGCGGCGCTGCTCCAAGCGGGCGTTCCGACGCTCTGGGTCGCCGATCCCGACGACCGCTCGATCACGACGTGGAGCGCCACGGACGATGTCGGTCGCGTCCACCACACGTCGCTCACGTGGGCACCACGCGCCAACGTCGCGCCGCTCGTGCTCGACCTCCGTGCGCTCTTCGCCGACGCGCTCGACCGCTGACCTCCGGCGGCCGCACCGGATCAGCACGCGACGCACGATCGCGATGACGCATCGGGCACGTCGGCGCCACATGGTGGCGCCATGCGCCGACCATCCCTCCCTTGCCCGCGCGCCGCATCCGCGCACACCATATGGCCATGCCGCCGATCGACTCCGACAGCCGGTGGACCACCGAACGGTTCCTGGCGTGGACCGCGCCGGAAGACGGCAACCGGTACGAGCTCCTGGACGGGGAGCTGCTCGTGACGCCGGCGCCCACGCTCCGGCACCAGGCGGTGCTGCGCGAGCTCTTCCTCGCAGTGCACCACTACGTCGCCACCAACGACCTCGGCGAGTGCTTCTTCGCCCCGCTCGACGTGATCGTCGCCGACGACACGGTGCTCGAGCCCGACCTGCTCGTCATGGCGCACCGCACGACGCGCTCGCGGCACGAACTGGTGACGATCGACGAGCTGTGCCTGGCCGTCGAGGTGCTCTCGCCGTCCAGCCGCACCAACGACCTCCGCCGCAAGCGGCTTCGCCTGCAGCGCGCCGGCCTCGCCGCTTACTGGGTCGTCGATCCCGACGCACGGACGCTCCTCACGTGGGACACCACGAGCGAGGTCGCTACCGTGCACCACGCGACGGTCACCTGGCGCCTGCACGACGCGGCGCCGCCACACACGCTGGATCTCGCCGCGCTCTTCACGCGCGCGCTCGATCGCTGACGCAACGAGCGGCCCGCGCGCGAACGATCACGTGCGCAGCGCGCGGGTGACGGATGACGTGTGGCACCGCCGTATCGTCGCGCCATGCGCACGACGCCCCGCCCTTGCCGCCGCGCCCGAGGAGCGCCCATCGTATGGCCATGCCCGCGTACGCGCCCGGTCCGTGGACGACCGATCGTTTCTTTGCCTGGACGGCGCCCGAGGACGGCAACCG